>JAHIZQ010000117.1 GCA_018814505.1 Candidatus Omnitrophota bacterium | reverse complement strand
TATCAACCCATTTATTCCGATAACGGGGCACAAAACCAAAAGACCTAATATCATCGTCATGTTAAGCACAACCGGCGCAAAAGCGGGAGTCGTGAAGTAATGCAAAGAGTTTAGAACCCCTTTACTATATGCCGTCATTCCCAAGAAAATGATATACGGAAAAATCATTCGTGTTAGAAACACTGCCGCGGAAAATTTTTCCGGAGAACGTACAAATCCAGGCGCGATTATTTTAACTAAAATCGGCGCGAAAACCACCCCTGAAACAGCTAATATGGCTAGAACAATAAGCATTAAATTCAAAATAACCTGCGCGGCGTCCCAATATTCTTGTTTTGACCGCGTGTGGCTATACTCACTGAGAACAGGCACAATTGCCGCATTTGTCGCACCTTCTCCGACCAAATCCCTCAGCATATTTGGAATCCTAAACGCCACTACAAATGCCTGCGCGAACATATTTGTCCCGAAAAACCTGGCAAACAAAATATCACGAAAAAAACCTAATATTCTGCTCGCGACAGTTGCCCCGCCTATTATCCCGCTAGACTTCAAAAGTTTAATGTTACTCATGTCTGCTTACCGTGTACCTCCACGGCTACCTCTCAATCGATACTTATTTAACAATTCTATATAATATTAATTATTACGCTCAAAACTTTTCTCCGCCATATAATAACACATCTTTCCCTTTATGTCATTTGATGTTATCAATTAACAAAAACTAAAAAACCGATTGACAAAAAAGCTCTCGTATGATAAATTAATCGCCTAAATTGAATGTTTAAAAGTAGTTCCCTTTGACGCGCTTGCTAAGGTTTGCAACCCAGCTCAGGGGGGAAACAGTTTCATTAAAGGAGAAATACATACTATGCCAAACAAAAAAGCGGCCATAAAAAGCTTACGTCAAGATAAAAAAAAGCACAGCAGAAATAAAGCTGTAATGTCAGAACTTCGCACTATTGCCAAAAACGCCAAAGTTTTGATTATAGACAATAAACGTGACGAAGCAAATTCTATACTCAAAAAGCTTGAATCTAAACTCGATAGAGCGGCAAAAAATAACATTATCAAGAAAAACAATGCCGCGCGCAAGGTTTCAAGATTAAGAAGCCAGTGGTCAAAAATCGAAGCTAGCAAATAATTTATATCCATATTAAAAACAGCCACAATGCAAAACATTACATTGTGGCTGTTTTTTTTATATATCGAATAGTAGCGTCTTGAACGCTTCTATCCTGCTAAAATAATAATTGGTCTTATCCGGTTTTCTCCCCTATTCAATCTTTATTAAGTTCCGCTATTGTCTCCGCAACTATTTCGTCTATCAATTCTTTCACCGATACAATTTTATTCACTTTTGAAACGTTAGTTCCGGCAAACACTACCGCGTTATCGATATCTCCGTCAGCGGCATTAATCAAAGCTTTGGCAATGCAATATTGAACTGTCGCGGGGTCACAAGTTCTGAGACATTGATAATTACAATCAAACTTTTTTCTTTCTCCGCGCAATATATCATTAAGAAATTTTGTCCTTAGTGCTTTCGCCGGCATCCCCACCGGACTTTGTATAAAAACAATATCATCTTCATCTGCGTCAAGATATAACTGCTTAAACGCGTCCGCCACGGAACACTCAAAAGTTGCCACAAACCTGGTACCGAGCTGTACGCCTTTCGCTCCCATTTTTAAAAATTTCGCTACATCTTTCCCGTCAAATATACCTCCCGCCGGTATAACGGGAATACTTATTCCATACTCTTTTTCATATTCTCCGACCAAATCCAATATATCTTTCACCGCATTCTCAAGTATCGGCTCCGTCCTCATCTTCTCTCTAAGAGATTTTAACACTTCTAATCTATGACCTGCTATATGCCCACCAGATAACGGCCCTTCAACTACAAAAGCAGACGGAAAACGATTATAACGCCTCTTCCAAGTTTTCAGTAAAAGTTTAGCCCCTCTTGCCGAAGCAATCAAAGGAATCAACTTTATGGGGGAACCCTCCACAAATTCCGGCAGGCTTATGGGTAATCCCGCTCCGGAAATAATATAATCCGCTTTTTCCTGTACAGTGGTTCTCACCATATCTTCATAATTACTTAAAGCCACCATTATATTTACTCCGATAGCTTTATCTGACAAGCTCTTGGCACGCCTTATTTCTTTCTGCAGATGTTCCCTGCAGGATTTAGGCACATCAACTCTATTTTCTTCCGTATCAGGAGCAAGCCCCACACTGGCTATAGTCCCTCCAGCACCGCAATTTGCCACCGCCGCGGCTAAAGATGACGTAGATACTCTGACTCCCATCCCTCCCTGAATAATCGGAATTTTGATCTCTAAATCACCGATTACAAGCGGTTTCAATTCATTAATCATAATTCTCCCATCCGTTCCTATCCTCATCAATATGCGCTATTAAAATTCCTCTAAGATTATGTAAGCTAACATTATACCACACAAAATTCAAATAATTTACATCATTTTGTAATCCCAAAATGATAATGTCCTATTCTACCAAAGTAGAAATGTCCTAAAAAAGTTGTTATGATGTCTTGCCTAAAAGGAGGACATTATGGCAAGAAAGGACATTATCATGGCTACGCAGGAGGAACTGAAATCGTTAC
>JAHIZQ010000116.1 GCA_018814505.1 Candidatus Omnitrophota bacterium | reverse complement strand
ATCCTTTTTATGTTATAGATACGGACGACTACAAAATAAGAATAGCCAATTCCGCGGCATGCCAAAATATTCTGCCTAAAGGTAAAACTTGTTACGAAATTACGCACAAAAGGATTAATCCATGCTCTGGGATGGAACATGGATGCCCTTTAGAGGAAGTAAAAAGGACAAAAAAACCGGCAATTGTAGAACATATACATTATGATGCTAATGGCAATCTTCGCAACGTGGAGGTTCACGCTTACCCCATTTTTGATGAAGACGGTTTTGTTGTACAGATGATAGAGTATTCTTTGGATGTTACGGAACGAAAAAAAGCCGAAGAACAACTTAAACAAGCGTTGGCTGTTACGAACATAATTTTAAAGGAATTGCCTTTTGGTATTATGATAGTAGGCTTAGACAAAAGAGTACGTAAGATTAATAAGGCGGCTTTGACAATGCTGGGGCTTAATGACGAAAAAGAAATTATTGGTAAAATTTGTCATAAACGCGTTTGTCCGGCTGAAGAAAATAAATGTCCGATAATAGACCTTGGAGAAGATGGTAATATTTCGGAAAAGGAACTTGTTACTAGTGACGGCAAAAGAATTCCTATCTTAAAAAGCGTTTTACCGATAACGCTTGAAGGGGAAGAAGTTTTACTTGAGTCATTTATTGGTATTGTTGAACAAAAAAAAGCGGAAGAGGCTATTGTAAAAGCCCGGGATGAACTGGAAACGCGTGTCGAGGAACGGATCAAAGAACTGGCAGGCATGAACGAAGCGTTAATCAAAAGTACGAAAGAATTGGAGTCTGCCAATCGCGCGCTTCAGGATAGCCAGGTTCAGCTTGTTCAATCTGAAAAGATGGCCAGTCTCGGTCAGCTTGCGGCTGGTATCGCGCATGAGATTAATAATCCAATAGGATTTATTTTGAGTAATTTAAATACGTTGAATGAATATGTTAAAGTTTTTAAGAAACTTTTGGCCGAATATGAGAAATTTATCGATAAAACAAAAAACCTCAAACAGCATAAAGATTTTGTTTCTGCCATTATGGATGTCCGCGAAGAGAATAGTTTAGATTACATTATAAAAGATGTGGATAATCTTTTCAAAGAAACTAAAATCGGCGCGGATCGCGTAAAAGACATTGTTGAAGGGTTGAGAACTTTTGCTCACACGGATGAAACAACTATGGTGCAGACTGACATTAACAGATGTCTTGAGAATACGTTAAAAATTGTGTGGAATGAAATTAAATATAAGTGTGACATAGAGAAGAAATTTGAAAAATTACCTTTAGTTTCTTGTCATCCGGGGCAGATAAATCAGGTTTTTTTAAATCTTTTGGTTAACGCCGCGCAGGCAATAAGAGGGGAAGGGACTATTACTATTGAGACGTCTCTTGCGGGAAGCCATGTTCTTATCAAAATATCGGATACTGGTGGAGGAATTTCCGCTGAAAACCTTTTGAGGGTGTTTGACCCGTTTTTTACGACTAAAGAAGTAGGAAAAGGCACAGGATTAGGACTTTCAATTTCACATGGAATAATTCAAAAACATGGCGGGACAATTGAAGTTAAAAGCAAAGTTGGCGAAGGTTCTGTTTTTACGATAAAATTGCCGGTAAAGAATCAGACCGGGATAACGGAACAACAAAAGAAAACGAGTAGAAAATCATGAAAACAATAGATGTCGCGATTGTTGACGATGAACAAAATGTGTTAAATTCGCTCAAACGTCTTTTTAGAAAAGAAAACTATGAGCTTTTTTTTACGACAAATTGTGAAAAAGTAATGCACCTTTTAAGTGAAGGGGAAATTAAAGTTGTAATGTCGGATCAGAAAATGATAGGGATAACCGGTATAGAGTTTTTGAAAAACATAAAAAAACAGTATCCCCGTGTAGTAAACATACTTTTCACCGGGTATGCTGACATGAATATGGCGGAAGACGCTATAAACGAGGGAGAAGTTTATCGTTTTGTAAATAAACCCTGGAATGATGATGATTTGAAAAGTATTGTGCGTCAAGCCGTAGATAAGTATGATTTAGAAGAAAAAAACAGATGCCTCGCGGAAAACATAAATAAACAAAACAAAAAACTTACTTTTTTGAATAAAAAACTGAAAAATATGTATGACGCGCAGAAAGTTTTCACATCAACCCTGGCACATGAACTCAGGACTCCTTTAGCTTCTATACGCATGGCGCTGGATATAGTTATGAAACAGGCGTTTGGGGAGATTAATAATAAACAGGAAGATTTGTTAAATAAAGCTAAAACGAATGTTAATAGGTTAAACCGGCTTATTAATGATATTTTGGACCTTTCAAAAATGGAATTTGAAGGCGCACAACTTAACTTTGAAAAATATGAGCTGAATAGTATTATACAGGGAGTTATAGACAACCAAAGACCTTTAGCCGTAGAGCATGGCCTTTTTCTGAGGACGCGATTGGATCAAAAGATTTCAAAAGTTAGACTTGATTCTGACCGAATAACACAGGTTTTGGATAACCTTATAAATAACGCGATTAAATTTACCGTTCAAGGAGGTATAACCGTAATATCCGAACTGGACGCTTTAAAAAAACAAGTAATAATATGTGTTGAAGATACTGGTATGGGAATTCCGGAAAAAGATATTCCGAAATTGTTTAAAAAATTTCAACAACTAGCGCAACCACAGACGCAGAGTGCTAAAGGGACGGGCTTAGGGCTTGTGATATGCAAAGAAATCATCCATCAGCATGGCGGGGAAATCTGGATAAAAGCAGGGATTGAGCATGGCAGTAGTTTTTGTTTTTCTCTGCCGATAAAATAGCGGTCGGGACGTGGAAAGGAACGTATGAAAGAGAAGACGATTTTATTAATTGACGATGAAGCTGATTTTGTTGAAATGATTAAATTTCAGCTGGAATCGGAAGGATATATTGTAGTTACCGCAAGTGACGGTGAAGAAGGGCTTTTGAAACTAAAGCAGATTAAGCCTGATTTGATTGTATTGGATATTAATATGCCAAATATGGGAGGTTTGGAGTTTTATAACAAGATATTTACTCCGCATGGAAGAACTAAATATCCTGTTTTAGTTGTAACCGCGAGATTGAATCTAGAGGAAATTTTTAAAGAGATAGAAGTAGAAGGATTTTTGTCTAAACCGTTTGAAATCAACCATCTGATGTCGGAAATTAAAAGAATAACACTTGGGGGCATAAATCCAGTTGTGTTTTTAGCGGCGCCAAAAAACAGCACGCATGTTAAAAAGATTATGGAAATATTCGTTAATGAAAGATATGATGTTATTGTTTGTGGCAATATACAGGAACTTAGTGCGCACGTTAAAAGGCATGGACTGCATTTTAT
>JAHIZQ010000115.1 GCA_018814505.1 Candidatus Omnitrophota bacterium | reverse complement strand
GCTAAAGGCAGTTTTTCAATGTTTTGTATTTTCATTAATCCCTCCATGCTATTTTTAAGTCTTTATTATACTTCAAATGTCTAAGAATTTAAACCACAACTTTTCTAAACTTTCAACCACAACTTTCAACTCCGCTTTAACTGCCTTCAAAATACCTGTTTTTTTTATGGTTCCCACTTAATATGCTTGCATATAACGCGTCACGCGGATATAATTATGATATCCAAAAGAGGATTGAATTTTATTAGTCAACGAGAGGTCATTTCTTGAATAAAAAAAATTTGTTTCATTTTTTTGCTACGCTGTTCATCGCGGCATGTGTTTTATCCACCACAAACAAAATAAACGCGGCTCCTGAAGAATCCATTTCAGAGGTAGAGATAGAAGAATCTCTGCTTTTTCTGGGGACCGACTCTTTTGCCCCGTATTCCTTTTTAGACAAAAATATCCCAACAGGCTATGCCGTAGACCTGACAAAAGTCCTTTCCGCAACATTAGACAAAAAAATTAAGATTGAATTAAAACCCTGGAAAGAATGTCTTTCTGATTTAAAAGTCGGAAAAGCGGATGGTTTGATAGGCGCCCCCGTATCCGAGGAATTTCCAAAGTTCATAACTTATTCAATACCCGTAGCTAAACTTGATTTCGCGATATTTGTAGAAACTTCCAATAAATACGTAAACTCCCTTAAATCTCTCGAAGGAACTGTCGTCGGCGTTTCAGAACACTCCCCCATAATAGACACGCTCAAGAAAAATGGCCGTTTAAAATTGGTTATAACCCCGTCCACATTAGATGCTTTTAAGAAAATTAAACAACGTGAAGTAACCGCGGTAATAGCTGAAAAGGAAGTAGCACTTTATTGTATTCGTCAAAATAGAATTAAAAACCTAAAAATTATCGGCTGTCCCGTAGGCCCAATTTACGAATACGCCCTGGCAATAAGTTCCAACAAACAACATCTGTTAAAAGACGTGAATATCGCTATCGGAACTATGACCAAAAATGATATGTTGAGTTACCTCAAGAGAAAATGGTTTGGGATTAAACTTGTTGAACCTTTTCCTTGGAAAAAAGTATCCATAGTTATCGGCATAATTACCGGAATATTACTTTTGATGATGGGCGTATTGTGGGTTATATCATTAAACGCGACAGTACGGACAAAAACAAGACAAATACAGCTGATGAGCGAAAAAATGATAGCAAAAGATAAACTTGCCGTACTGGGAAAACTGGCAGGGCAAATCGCGCATGAACTTAGAACGCCTCTAAGTATAATCAGCAATTCTGTGTTTCTACTACACAAAGAAGGAACAAAAAACAGAGAATTGTTTGAAAAACGGTTAAAAATTTTGGAAGACAAAATAAAACTTTCCAGTAATATCCTTGAAAGTATCCTTAGTTATTCGCGAGTAAAAGCTGAAATCGCAACAATCATATCTGTGAAAGATTGTATAGAAGAGGTCGTTAAAGACATGGAAATACCGGCTGGTATTAAAAAAAAGATCTCTTATGAAAATGAAGATTTTTTAGCCGTATTTATGGATTTTCACCAACTCTATAGTGTTTTGCGCAATTTAGTTTTGAATGCCCTGCAGGTTATGGATAATACCGGCACGCTAAGAATACAAGCATTTGCTGAAGAATCTTCCAACACGGCAGTCATCCGTATTTGTGACACGGGACTCGGTATACTCGAAGGAACGAAAAACAAAATATTTAACCTTTTTTATAGTTCTAAGATAACAGGAACGGGTTTGGGATTACCCATATCCAAATCCATTATTGAATCCAATGAAGGAGTGTTGTATCTTGAAGAAACGAGCAAAAAAGGGTCTTGTTTTGTCATTAAACTTCCTTCCGCTAAAAAAATTGAAACTTAAAAATGAAAACTGTTAAAAAACACAAAATTTTACTAGTTGATGACGACAAAGACATGTGCGAATCTTTACATGACGTACTATCTTTAGACTCCGCGTATACTGTTAGTTATACTACAAGTCCCCTGAACGCCATAGAGTTGAGTTCCGAAGAAAGTTTTAATTTGATAATCGTTGATTATAAAATGCCCGAAATGAACGGCATAGACCTTTTAAAACGCCTCAAAGAAATTACGCCTAACTCAACTATCTTTATGCTTACCGCATTTATTTCAACCGAACTTATTGAACAAGCGAAAAAAGAGGGCGCCGCGAAAGTTCTCTCTAAGTTTATCTGGCCGGATGAAATTCTGAAACACATTAAAGAAGCCATAGGCTGATTGTACCTCACCAGATCCAAAATTTTATTTTTCCTATTGAAAATCGACCTCAGATATGCTATTGTGTCCTCTGTTTTTAATTTTACGCGTTAATCTCTCCCCTTTTTAGATTTTGAGGGGAATCATCAAAAAAAAGGAGTTAATAATGATTGCAGTTGGATTCATCCCCTTACTTGGGCTTATTGGTATTCTTTTTGCCCTCATAACGTTCATGACACTTCTAACTAAACCTGAAGGCCTTGATAAAATGCGTGATATCTCTTATGAAGTGCATAAAGGCGCAATGGTTTTCCTAAAAAGAGAATATCGAATAATTCTTATTTTTGTGGTGATAATGTTTATCGTTATCGCAAAGTTCCTTTCTCTTCCTACCGGGATTGCTTATGTTTCCGGCGCGTTTGCATCAATGCTTGCCGGCTTTATCGGCATGAAAGCCGCAACGCGTTCAAGTGCCAGGACATGCGAAGCCGCACGCTCTTCCGGTGCCGGTGAAGCTCTCAGCATTGCTTTTAAAGGTGGTTCTG
Source organism: Candidatus Omnitrophota bacterium (assembly GCA_018814505.1). Lineage (GTDB taxonomy): Bacteria > Omnitrophota > Gorgyraeia > Tantalellales > Tantalellaceae > JBDRNE01. The sequence goes on along the minus strand of JAHIZQ010000115.1, from coordinate 5,602 downwards.
TAATGGGAATAACTGTCGCGGCTCTTGGAGTTTTAGGTTTGGGTACATGGTATATGATAACAAGAGACACCGCTATAATTACTGGATTTGCGCTTGGCGCGAGTTCAATAGCTCTTTTCGCGCGCGTTGGAGGTGGTATTTTCACTAAAGCCGCGGACATGGGATCAGACCTCGTAGGAAAAATTGAAGCAGGAATCCCTGAAGATGATCCCCGAAACCCCGGAGTCATTGCTGACAATGTGGGCGACAACGTAGGCGATACAGCCGGTATGGGAGCAGATCTTTTTGAGTCTTACGTAGGGTCAGTTATCGCGACCATGGCCATAGGCGCAGTAATGGCTAACCCTTTCACTGCAATGTCGTTTCCGCTTGTTTTAATTACAATCGGGCTAGTTGCTTCTATCGTAGGCGTTCTTTCAATGAATTTTCTGAAAAATCTTAACGCGCAAACTGCTTTAAGGAATTCCACTTTAATATCTTCCGTTCTTTTTCTGATAGGCGCGTTTATTACCTCTAAAATAATGTTTAACAGCATAAATTCTTTTTGGGCAATATTGGCAGGGCTAGGCGGCGGTATACTTATCGGCCTGGAAAGTGAATATTTTACTTCAGCCAAACCTATAAGAGACATCGCTAATCAGTCAAAATCCGGGCCCGCAACCACAATTGTCGCAGGTCTCGCTATAGGATTTGAAAGTACTATCGCACCGGTCCTGACCATTGTTGTCGCAATGCTTGTTTCTTATCATTTCGCGGGGCTCTACGGTATCGGCCTTGCCGCGGTAGGCATGCTTTGCACAATCGGAATTGTAATGTCCACAGATTCTTACGGGCCTATTGCCGACAATGCTGGCGGTATAGCTGAAATGGCCGGATTAGATAAAAGCGTACGAAAAATAACGGATAAACTCGATTCACTAGGCAACACTACTGCGGCTATTGGCAAAGGTTTCGCAATCGGTTCTGCCGCGCTTACAGCGCTTGCTCTTTTCGCGGCGTTCCAAAAAGTTACAGGCCTGACTGCTATTGACCTTATTAAACCTCTGCCTGTCGCGGGCCTATTCATCGGCGCGCTTGTACCTTTTTCTATTGCCGCAATGACTTTAAAATCCGTAGGACGCGCGGCGGACAAAATTGTCCAGGAGATACGCCGGCAGTTCCGTGAAATCAAAGGTTTAATGGCAGGCACCGCGAAACCCGACACTCAAACTTGTATTGACATAGCAACCAAGAGCGCTTTAAAAGAAATGGTGCTTCCAGGCGTAGTAGCTATTGTAAGCCCACTATTAGTAGGCACTCTGCTAGGAGTTGAAGCGCTTGGAGGATTTCTCGCGGGAGCCACCGTAAGCGGCGTTCTTTTAGGGATAATGATGGCTAACAGCGGCGGCGCGTGGGATAACGCTAAAAAATGGATTGAAGAAGGTAACCTCGGAGGCAAAGGAACAGACGTTCACCAGGCCGCTGTTGTCGGAGACACTGTCGGAGACCCCTTTAAAGACACTACCGGTCCTGCCATGAACATTCTGGTAAAACTTATGGGTATTGTATCCTTGGTGTTCGGAGGACTACTTCTTTCGGTTCATAAAGGGTTTATTGGGTTGTTCTGATAGCACGACGTCACTTATCATCATAATCATTCAGGGGCACCGACAAGGGGTGCCCCTACGGTTTATCAAATAGTTTTACGTTACACGATGGAGGTAAATATGAATCTTGATAATGTTATACGTAAGGTACCGAATTTCCCAAAACCAGGAATACTCTTTTATGACATTACAAGTATTTTTGTTAACCCACTGGCTTTCCAATATGTGCTCGATGAAATGGATAAACTTTATAATGAGACCCAAATTGACGGGGTTATTGCCATTGAAAGCCGTGGGTTTCTTGTTGCCGCGCCTTTCGCGTTAAAAAGGTCCCTGCCTTTGGTTCTAGCAAGAAAAGCCGGCAAACTTCCGGGAGACATTATTGGGCAAAGTTATTCGTTGGAATATGGTGAAGCTACACTAGAAATACATAAAGCAGACCTAACCCCGGGCAAGAAATGGCTTATTGTAGACGATTTGATCGCGACAGGCGGAACCCTGCAAGCCGTCGCGAAAATGGTAGAAAGCCAAAAAGCAGAAGTCGCCGGCATTTTTTCGATAATAGGGCTGACATTTTTAAACTATATGGACAAAATCTCGAGTTACAATCCACAAACTCTGATTAATTACGAAGGGGAATAAATTAACGTACGGTAGGATATTTTCGACAGCTAAACTTTTCACCTTCCGGGCAGAATTTAAGCTCTTCACACTTCGCACCGCTTGTTTCAAAAACTTCGGGTAATTCTTTTTTACAAATATCAAGCATTTTATTGGCGAGTATTCTAATTTCCCATTGCGCTCTCGCGCAACAGCGGTGCGCGAAAAAGTGTTTTAGTTCACGCGAATTCATTGTAACTACTATTTTTGTTTCTACCGCCTGCGGCAAAACAAACCGGGCGTCCTGATTGGCTTTTTCACCTTCAATACCTTTTTCTTTTAACATTTTCAAAAGGTCGTTGTACCCTTCTTGTATTTTTTGCATCATGCTGACAAAACGAGAATTGATTGCTGTATCGTTTTTAAAAACCGGGGGAATTATGTAATCAAATTCAGATTCTTTCACATATCTTTGGCTTTGCTGTGAGTACGAAGCTATCCGGTGCCTGACTAACTGATGCGTGAGCGCGCGTGAAACGCCTTCTATCGCGAAGGTAAACTTTACGTGTTCCAAAGGGCTTTCATGCCCGCTTGCAACAACTTTTTTTATAAATTCTGCGGTTTTTTCGCGTGACTCAATAGACTTTTCAAAAATATTACCGGCAAAATCTGAAGAATAACATTGCCTGCAAGCCGCGTATATGATTTCACACGCATTATCCGTTTTACTCAATAGTTTAACATTTAGTTTCGTTTCTGCCACGTGTCTTTGGCTCCTTTCTTGAGTTTTGCATTACTCATTATACCGCTCTATTTATGTAAATCAACGTTTTTTATTATTTCAAAGAACTTCTTTCAGATCCTTCGACTCGCTTCACTCGCCCAGGATGACACTTTTATTCACTTGCTCAGGATGGACTTCTGGAAAGTGCCCACAATATGTTACATTATCAACCTTCAGTTTGAGTAAAAACCATAAAAGCAGTTCTTGACATATATACGCCTGCATATTATAAGTATATGGTTGATATTAACCTGTTTAACGTTTTAAGAGCAAACGAACTATGATAAAAAAATCTATTTTTGGTTTATTCGTACTGTTATTTCTATTGCAACTATGTTTTTATAGTGTTTCTCATTCCGCCCAACGTACGCCCTCACCCAGAATCGGTGTGTGGATAACCGTATTTTCCCCAGACAAAGTGCTTTATTCAAAAGAAAACGTTGACCGTCTTATTCATACCTGTAAAAAAGCAGGTATAGACGACATTTATCTGCAGGTTTATAGAGCAAACAAAGCTTATTACAATTCTGGTTTGACAGACAAAAACCCTTATGAACAAATGGGTTCCACTAAAAATGAAGACACTTTGAAATACCTCTTAAAAACTGCCTCCAAGAATAAATTAAAAGTACATGCCTGGCTAAATCTATTAAGTTTGGCCCAAAACCAAAGTGCTTCAATACTCGAAAAGTATGGACCCGATATATTGTGTATAGATCAACATGGCAGGACTTCAATGCCTGAACCCGAAAAAGACCAACTTGATAACTATTATATCCGGGAAAACCAAATTTTTTTAGAACCGGGTCACCCTAAAGTTAAACAATATCTGCAAGAAATTGTAAAAGAAATTATAACCCAATATCCTGAGTTTTCTGGATTACATCTTGACTATATCCGTTATCCTAGCTCAATCCCTTTTATTCCGGGGTCAAGGTTCACCTCTCATGGATTAAGTTACGGATACAGCAAAACAAATATAGAACTATTTAAAAAAGCCACGGGACTTGACCCCAATACAATGAAATATTCACGTCAGAATTTTAAATCCTGGGACGACTGGAAAAGGACACAAATAACAAGCCTTTTAGCCGACATTTCCCAAACCGCCCGCAGAATAAACAGTTCTATTGAAATATCCTGCACGATAGTGCCATCTATCGAAAGAACATATTCAACCACGTTTCAAAACTGGACAGAATGGTTAAAACAAGGTTACGCCGACTATGTAGTAGCCATGAATTATACCGATGACTTAAAACTTTTTAAAATAACTACTGATTCATTACTTTTGCCGGAATTTAGCAAAAAAGTGCAGATAGGGGTGGGCGCGTATCTATTAACAGATGACACTAAACAAATTGAAACGCAAATAAATTATTTAAAACAAAATTCCGTTCCGGGAATAGTTCTTTTTTCTTATGATGACATAACAAAAAATTCAGATTTGCAGAATTTTTTGAAAGATAATTTTAAGTAATGGGTATAAATTGAGAGATTATCGTAAAGCGTCCGCTGGCCCGGCCGCTTTACGAAGCCGGTTCATAACTGCAAGCCCTATACCTTTTTCTGAAATGGCTTCGGATATAATAACATCTACATTTTTCGCGTCAAACTCACGAAGCATATGAAAAAGCCTTGTCGCGCATGTCCTAGCATCATTCTGCGGTCCTAAAACTTTAACTTTAAATTTCCGGTATTTATCAGCATGTTCCTGTTTTGCTAAAATACCAACACTAAGACCATACGATTTCATTTCCCACGCGCTTAATAAAACTTTTTCACTTTGGCGAGAATCATTGCCAACAATTACAACTTTTGCTGACGGAGAATAATGTTGGGGATACTTTCCCGGCGAATTGGCTAAGTCAGACGTCTCGGACGCAAGTGTCACATCGCCGGCCACGCTTTGCAAGTCTTCAATATCAACCCCACCGGGCCTGAGAACAACCACTTTACCATCTTGAAACTTAACAACTGTGGATTCCACCCCGATTTCGGTCCTTCCTCCGTCAAGTATAACGTCTATCTTACCTTTAAGGTCATTAAGAACATGTTTAGCTGTTGTAGGTGAGGGTCTGCCGAAAATATTTGCCGATGGAGCCGCGATGGGCACACCCGCTAATTCTATAAATTTCCTGGCAATCGAGTTTCGCGGCATACGTACAGCTACTGTCATAAGCCCTGTGGTAACAATATCAGGAACCAAATCGGTTTTTTCTAATACAACCGTAAGCGGGCCCGGCCAAAACAGGTCAATAAGTTTTTGGATTTTAGTCGGAACTTCTTTGGTTAAACGATAAAGATCATCTTTTTCCGAGATATGAACAATTAAGGGGTCATCCAAGGGGCGCTCTTTCGCTTCAAAAATACCAGCAGAGGCTCTGGGATCAAGCGCGTTAGCTCCTAATCCATACACGGTTTCCGTCGGAAACGCGACAAGCCCTCGGTTATGCAGTATTGCAACCGCCTGTTTGAGAAGATCATGGTCAATATTATAAGGGTCTATTTTAAATATTCGTGGTTTCATAATTTATCGTATATCGTATGTCGTACATCGTATGTCGTATATGGTTTTACGATTTGAAACGACACACTTATATACACATTATCCGACTAACTCCTTACCTGT
>JAHIZQ010000114.1 GCA_018814505.1 Candidatus Omnitrophota bacterium | reverse complement strand
ATCAAAAAGCGAAAGTTTTGTATATTTCAAGCGAGGAATTTACAAATCAGCTTATAAACGCTATTCGCACTAAAACAACGGCAAAGTTTCGTTCGATGTACCGTACTGTAGATATTTTATTAATTGATGATATTCAGTTTATCGCCGGCAAAGAATCTACCCAGGAAGAGTTTTTCCACACTTTTAATGCTCTTCACGATGCTCATAAACAAATTGTTCTTTGCAGTGACCGGTCTCCACAGGAAATAAAAGGGCTTGAAGAACGCCTTGTATCACGATTTGCGTGGGGTTTAATCGCGGATATACAGCTCCCGGATTTTGAAACCCGCGTAGCTATAATGGAAAAAAAAGGCGAAAACACGGATGTTTCCGTTGCTAAAAATGTTTTATATTTCCTCGCGGAAAACATAAAAACAAATATTCGGGAAATGGAAGGAGCGCTAATTAGGGTCGTCGCGTACGCGAAGTTAACGGGAAACCATATGTCCGTTGACTTGGCTAAAGAAGTTTTAAAAGGTATGATTTCTGCTGAAGAAAAAAAAATAACAATAGATTTGATTCAAAACACCGTCTCTTCCTTTTGTAATATAACGAAAGAATCCATGATAACAAAAAAAAGGACTCGCGCGATTGCTTATCCTCGGCAGGTGGCTATGTATCTTGCGAGAGAACTTACAGATCATTCGTTTCCAGACATTGGCACTTTTTTTGGAGGAAGAGATCATACTACAGTGATTCACGCGTGTGATAAGATTGAAACTGAATTGGAAAAAAATGACAAAACTCAAAGGATGGTCAAAAAATTAAGGGAACTAATTAAAGGGTAGCTTATAAATCTCTTGTGGATAACTTTTTTTTAATAACATTTTATCCACAACTTATTTTTTCTCGTATCTCTTTTATTTTCATCATATTAAAAAGTTATCCACATATCCACAGGTTCTTTTATTACTATGACTATTTTAAAAAATTTTGAGCAAAGAGCTAATAGCCTTATAGGGAGGTCTTATGGAACTAAAAGTAACGAAACAAAATTTGGTTGATAGTATTCAAATTGTACAAAATGCGGTTTCTTTGAAAAGCAGTTTACCAATTTTAGGGAATGTGCTTTTGGAAACAGATAAAGACAGTTTACGACTAACGGCAACCGATCTGGATATAGGAATCTGTTCAACTATTCCTGCGGAAATTATTTTTGAAGGGTCAATAACGGTGCCCGCGAAGAAATTTTTTGATATCGTAAAATCTCTTCCCGAGGAAAGCGAAGTGTTTTTATCTATGAAAAAAAATAACTTTGTTAATATAAAAAGTGGAAAAGCACAATTTAGAATAATAGGCCTCCCAAAGGAAGAGTTTCCCCAATTACCGGTATTTAAAGACAAAGATTCAATTATTGTAGAAAACAATATGCTTAAAGAAATGTTAAATTTAACAGAATTTGCCGTAAGTAGAGATGATACTAGATATGTTTTAAATGGAATGCTTTTAAGTATAAAGGGAGACAATATTAGCCTTGTTGCAACTGATGGTCGCAGACTTGCTGTGAGTAAGAAAAAATTATTACAAAAAACATTGGTTGACAGGGAAGTAATTATTCCCACAAAAACAGCACAGGAAGTAAAAAGATTACTTATGGAAAACGGGGAAGTTGGAATAAAATTTAGCGACAATCAAATTATGTTTGATTTTCCCAATAGCTTTATTTTGTCAAGGTTAATAGAAGGGGAGTACCCAAATTACAGAAACGTAATTCCTGACAAAAACGACAAAGAAATAAGCGTTTCACGGGAAGAGTTTTTATCCGCGACAAAGAGAGCTAGTATTTTTACGGATCAGGATTCGTTAGCCGTCAAGCTTAGCATAAAGAAAAAGAAAATTACAATTTCTAAAAACACGCCGTATTTGGGCGAAGCAAAGGAAGAAATAGGAGCGGAGTATAGCGGAACAGATGAGCTGGAAATAGGGTTTAATCCAAAATATTTAATAGATGTTTTAAAAAGCCTGGCGGATGAGCAAATAGTTTTTGAGGTTAATGATGCTACTAAGCCGGGGGTT
>JAHIZQ010000016.1 GCA_018814505.1 Candidatus Omnitrophota bacterium | reverse complement strand
TTTTTTAATCATTTATTTAAAAGGAGTAAAGAAATGAAAAGGTTAAACATTATTTCTACGGCTATTATTTTTGCTTCATTGATATTGATGGCAGATTTAGCCATAGCATCACAATCAGGTTCTGGTTTGCCTTGGGAACAGCCATTAACTCAAATAGCTAATTCTTTAAAAGGGAAGACGGCAACAGCTTTTGCAATTTTAGGTATTGTTGGCTGCGGGGCTAGTTGGATCTTTTTTGAAGTAAATAAAGCTATGAGATGGTTTTTAGGGATAGTTATAGGCGTTTCAATTATTGTGGCCGGTACTAATATTTTTTCAATGTTGGGTATTTCAACATCATTAATGTAAATCTTATGAAAAAGAAAATAAAAATACCAATCCATAAAAGCTTAACTCAGCCTGTTTTGATTGCAGGAGGGGAGAGACAACTAGTTATGTTAATTTCTTTTACATCTCTCGCTATTTGGGTTGCGGGTACTAATTTATTGGCGCTTACTTTAGCTCTGATTGTTTGGTTTATTGGTATTGCTTTTGCCAGAGCAATAGCAAAAGGCGATGCACATAGAACAAAAATATTTATCAGACATGTTAAATATCACGATTATTATCCAGCCACGGAAAAGATAAACAATAAGATTAACGAGTATAAAACATTTAAGGTTTGATTATGCTGCCACTTAAAGAATTTGCAAAAGGGTATTCTAGTTTTCCAGGTTTATTAAATTATTTCGGGTTCGTGCATGATGGCATTTTATTGAACAAAGACGGCAGTCTTTCTGCTTGTTTTTATTATTCAGGCCCTGATATGGAGTCCTCTTTAGGGGAAGAAGAAGATGTTTTGGCGTTTCACATTAATTCTGTTTTTAACAGATTTGGCACGGGTTGGTGTATTAACGTTGATTCAATAAGAATTCCTGCGATTGATTATCCTCAATCTAACTTTTTTACTGATGCTACTAACCTATTAGTAGAGAAGGAAAGAAAAAAAGAATACATTAACGAGGGAAATCATTACGAAACTATATTTGCACTTACTGTTACTTACAGGCCGAATTTTGCAGATAATAAAAGTTTCGAGAAGTTTTTTATTAATACGTCTCAGAATAATAACTCTGATCTGGATTCCATTATTGATTCTTTTATTAAAGACATTAATGAGTTTGAATCTGATTTTTCTTCCCGTGTTTTAATTAAGCGCATGGATTCTTTTGAAATGATGATGTTTTTACATAATTGCATTACTTCAAAAAGAACGAACTTTCCTGTTCCTGAGGTTCCAGTATATATAAGTAATTATTTGGGGGCTTATGATTTTATCGGAGGAACAGCGCCTGTTATTGATGATTGTTATATTAATGTTGTCGGATTGATAAATTTCCCTAACGAATCATATTCAGGGATGTTGAATGTTTTAAGCAGGTTGCCTTTTGAATACAGGTTTTCTTCAAGGTTTATTTTAATGGATATGGTTGATGCCGAAAGAAAACTTAAATCTATTAGAACGAAGTTACACAATAAACAAATTGATTTATTTTCATTGATTGCTGATGTTATTAGCCCTGGAGGGGGATCAAAATATAGTAATAGAGAAGCTATACATAAAGCCATTGATGCGGATGATGCTGTAACAGAAGCACAGGAAGGGATTGTTAAATACGGTTATTATTCTTCTGTTATTGTTATTTTTGATAAAGATAAAAGCAGTTGTAATATTAAAGCAGAGAAGGTAAGAAGTTTGCTGGAAAATCATGGGTTCCCTTCAAGGATAGAAAGAGGGAACGCAGTTGAAGCTTATTTAGGTTCTTTGCCTGCACATTTATATCCAAACGTAAGAAAGCCTTTAATCAACACTTTAAATTTTAGTCATTTGATACCTCTTACAAGTGTTTGGGCTGGATGGGAATTTAATCCATGTTCGTATTTCCCGGGAAAATCTTCACCGTTATTCTATGCTTCTTCATTAGGATCCACGCCATTTAGGTTTAATTTGCATGTTTCTGATGTCGGCCATTCTTTTGTTATCGGCCCTACGGGATCAGGGAAATCTACATTAATCAGCCTGATTTGCTCCAGTTTTTTTAGATACCGGAACGCTCAGGTTTTTGTTTTTGAAAAGGGGATGTCTCAATTCGCTTTAGTTAATGCTTGTGGCGGAGATCATTACGATATTTTAGGCGATAACGAGGGTTTAGGTTTTTGCCCTCTAAGCGATGTTGAAAAAGAAGGGGAAGATATTTGGGCTTGTGATTGGATAGAAACCTTGTTAGAGCTTCAAGGAATAAAAGTTGATCCGAAGATTAGAAATGATGTTTATGAAGCGGTAGGCGCTCTTAAGAGCGATAAATCCAAAACTTTGTCGAATCTGTATACAAATGTCCAGAATCTTTCAATTAAAGAGGCCCTGGAGCCGTTTATTGACATAAAAAAAGGCATTATGTCGGAACTTTTAGATAAGGAGTCTGATGGCCTGTCTACAAGCAATTTTCAAGTATTTGAAATTGAAAAGCTTATGAATAAGGATGATAGGCTGACTGTTCCGATTTTACTGTATTTATTCCATAAAATAGAAAAACGTTTAAACGGCAATCCGACTTTGATCATTCTTGATGAAGCGTGGCTTATGCTTAAACACAGGCTATTTTCTCAAAAAATTGAAGAATGGCTTAGAGTTTTAAGAAAGAATAATGCTGCAGTTGTTTTTGCCACACAATCTTTATCGGATATTATTAGTTCCCCGCTTAAACCTGTTATTGAAGAAAATTGTTTGACCAAAATATTTTTGCCTTCTCCTTCTGCCAATTCTCATAATGTTAAGCCGATCTATGATTCTTTTGGGTTAAATGCCAGTCAAATAGATATTATCTCTAAAGCTATACCGAAATTACAATATTATTACACTTCTGCGGATGGCCAGAGATTGATTGAACTGTCTTTAGGGGATTTAGCTCTTTGTTTTTTGGGTGTTTCAAACAAAGAAGATATTAAAACTATTAAAGAGTTAATGGATTCATACGGTAGTATTTGGCCTAAATTTTGGATCGAACATAAAGGTTTATTGAAAGAAAGCAAAGAGTGGATGGAGTTATTTAGTTTAAAGGATAAGAAGGGAGGATAAAAAATCATGGTTAAGAAATATTCAATACTTATTTTTATTTGTTTATTTTTAGCTTGTAACAGTTCCAGCGCTATGGGGAGTGTGACAGGCGCGACGGAATGGACCCAACTGATGAATAATTATGAACTCGCCCAGCATACTATTAATCAGATTCGACAATTATACAACGAAGCTCAAATGATCAAGTATCAAATTGAACAATTGAAATCAATCAGGGTTTATACAACTGGCCAATGGGATGATGTTTTTTCTGTTCTACAGCAATTGGACGGGATCGTTAGACAGGGGCAGGGGTTATCGTATTCTATGAGCGATCTGGAACGTAGATTTAAAGAATTGTATCCGGGATACAAACCGCCTGTAAATTTTCAGAATGAATATAAAGATTGGTCTGAGAATACTATGGATTCAATTAAATCATCCTTAATGGCGGCTAATTTACAAGCAAGATATTTTGTTACTGAAAAAGGCGCTATGGATAAAATTAGAAGTTTATCTGATTCTGCTGTTGGCCAAACTCAGGCAATTCAGGCAGGCAATATGATGGCTAATGAAATGGTTTCACAACTTCAAAAGTTAAGACAGTTAATTATGTCTCAAATGCAGGCTCAAAATTCTTATATGGCAAATGAAGTGAATAAAGATGCTGCTATCGAAGCGTCTGTTGGCGAATTTTTTCAGCGATACTCTGCGTCGGGTAATAATGTTGAAATTAAATTATATAAAGGCGATGCGGTCAACTAATTCTACATGGGGGGTTTATGGGTACTATACAAGTTTTTAATGAAATCGTTGCTCAATATAATGTTGTTTTAGGCCCTTTTACGAATAGAGGGTTGATGCTTGCAAGATGGCTGTTCATTACTTTAGCAGGCATTCAAATAGTATGGTCTGCTATTCTATGGATTTTGAACAAGGATGATCCTCACAGTATTATTATTTCATTTGCTAAAAAGATTATGGTTATTGCCTTTTTTTGGGCTGTTTTATTGAATTACCATTCCTGGATTCCGGCTATTTTCAATTCTTTTTATAAAGCGGGGCTGATAGTTTCCGGTGCTAAAGCGTCTAGTCCTACGGCTATTGTCGAAAGAGGCCTAGAACTTTGGACAGTTATAATGGCTAAATCTTCTACATTAGGGCCGATAAAGAATATCGTTGCCGGCTTAACAGCACTTTTTGCCGGCAGTTGTATTTTGTTTATTTTATGCAGGATTGCCTGTGAAATGGTTTTAATTCTAATTGGAGGACAGCTGATTCTTTTTGGAGGGACAATCATGTTGGGGTTTGCCGGATCGTCCTGGACGATGAAATATGCTGAAAGATACTTTAATACTGCTGTTAATCTTGGGGTGAAAATGATGTTTATTATTTTGGTTGTAGGGACAGGCGAAAGCCTTTCAGCAAAATGGGTAACCCTTATTGAGGATGCTAATTTAAAAAACCTTCAAAATGCATATCTTTCAGTTGTAGCTGCTTCATTTGTTTATTATTACATTGCTCTACGTGTTCCGGATATGGCGGCTAGTTTGCTTACGGGTAGTTTTTCTATTGGGTTTGGTCATAACGATGCCAGCATAACTTCAGTTATTGCCGGTACCGCGGCTACGGCTGGTGTTGGATATACTGCTTTAAATTCTGGGAGCAGTATGATTAGCAAAGGGGCGGGAATAGGTGCCGCTGTTTTGAGTGCCGGCCATGCTTCTTCTAGTAATTCTGAGGCAGCTGGTAAAACTGGTTTAAATAAAGCCGGGTCTACTATAGCCGGGACAATAAGGACTTTGGGTGGTGCGATTATGAGCAGAGCCGGAGAAAAGATGAAAGAGGCAGTTTCTAATACTTCAGGCGGCAGATTGGCAGATAAAATTAAAGCATTAAATCCCAATGATAAAAAGTGAGGTTTTTATGAATAAACGTCAAGAACACCTTTTAGTTGAACAAAAATGGAATGAACAATTTGCTTCGCCACATATTGCTAAAAGAAATTGGCAGATATTTAGCTTTATTTTAGCTCTGGTTGTTTTGTGTTTATCCTACGGGTTTGTTTATTTAAGCAATAAGGCGCAGGTTATTCCTTATATAGTGGAAGTTGATAATCTAGGCCGTGCCGTTAATGCCGGTATGCCAAAACCTGATGTTAACAAGGATTTGATCATACGCGCTTATTTATTCAGGTTTATTGATTTGTCGAGATCGGTTATTACTGACGGCGAAGCAATGAAATCGAATTTAGATGAAGCTTACAAGATGGTTGATTTGAATGTTAAACGTAATTTTTTAGATAAATACTATAAAAACAATAATCCATTTGATTTTGCGAAAGAAAGATCTAAACAGATATTTCCTCTTACGTTTTTAAAGCAGTCTGAAAACACTTACATTGTTGAATGGTCTGAGATTGTTAAAGATTCCAACCTTAATATTTTATTTGAAGATAGATTGAAAGCGGTTGTTACGGTTATTCAAAAAGTTCCCGATAAAAAAGCCGTTGTTGATTCTAATCCTTACAATCCTTTTGGTATTTATATTACTAATATCGATTGGTCTAAACTTATGTAAAAGGCGGTGTGAAATGAAAAAATCGTTGTTGGTTGTTTTGTGTATTTTTATTGGCGGTTGTGTTACTACAGATCCTAAACGGTTTGATATTGATGCCGGTAATGTAGCGAAATTGCGGTATGAAGTAAACGTTAATCAGAAGGAAATAGAAGAAAGAGAAGATATTATCTCTAATTTTGAAGATATTTCTATGTCTGAATATAAAAGTCCGTTTCCTATTACCAATAAGGCATATATTAATAAAGCGATTGATAAATACGAGGCTACCGGCCGTGTGGATCCTATTTATATGAAGAATAATACTTTAATGTTTCCTTATGGTTTAGCACAACCGAAATTAATTTGCGGGAAATTAAGAGTTTGTTCTATCGAACTGGAAAAATCAGAAAAGATCGTTGATATTGTTTCTGGTGATAGCCAACGGTGGAATATTAAAGTTGCTTATACAGGTAATGTTAATGATGCAAAACCGTTAATTATGGTTAAACCCTTTTATACCGGTATTGAAACTAATATTATGGTCACGACCGATAGGCGGATTTATGATGTCCATCTTTCTTCAATAGAAGAAGGGGAGTATACGCCGAGAATAGGGTTCTTTTATCCGCAAGACAGTATAGACGGCATTGATTTTAGTGCCGTTAAACAAAATGCAGAAAGCAATAAGGGCGTTATAAGTTCTACTGCGGTAACTATAGAGAATATGAACTTTAATTATGATCTAAAAGGTAATAAGAACATTGTTTGGTTTCCTATATTAGTTTTTGATGATGGTAAAAAAGTTTTTATTAAAATGCCCGATGCAGTTAAATACGGTGAAACTCCCGTGTTTTTAGCTGTTAATAACGGTAAACAGGATATTGTGAATTACAGGTATAAAGAGCCGTATTATATTGTTGATATGCTGTTTTCCGAAGGGGTTTTAGTTTTAGGTAATGATAAAAAACAAGACGTGGTTAAAATTATTAAGAAATAGGGGTTAGTTATGGCTAATATTATAGATGGTCCAAAAGGTATTAAAATCAATATGGTTCCTGGTAATGTTGAAAGGTACAGAAAAGGCCCGATTGTTTTGTTCCTTATTATATTTACTGCATTAATTGTTTATTTAATTATGAATATTGACGATAAGGAGCCGGTTAATGAAAATACGCAAAAGATAGTTAGTGATGATCCGCGGGTTGATGATAATAAAAGTTCTTGGTATAACGATATTAAATTCAATTCTTCAAATTTGCAAAACAAGAAGGAAGTCCCTGTTGAAACAAAGGAAGTTTTTGACTCTAAGATTATTTCTACGGAAGAAAAGAAATTCATACAGCAGAGTATTGAAGAAGAATATAAGCGCAAGGCTGATATCTCTGTTATGGAATCCAGGCAGTTGGTTGATAATAAACGTGCTGAATTAGACGCTTATAAAGCTAATTTAGATATAAATGTTGATGAAGATCCTCGTTTAAAAGATAACAGTGCAGTAAACACTGATAATTCTGTAAATAATTTGAGATACACTAACATTCCTGCCGAAATAATGGCGTCTGCCGTACCTTTAAGCACCGGCGATAAGGATATTAATGATCAGGATAGGAAAATAGCTTTTTTAAATGATGGGATTACGGATGGTTTTTATCTTTCTCATATTAAAGAAAAACAGTTATCTAAATATGAAATCAAAGCCGGGTCGACAATCTCTGCGGCGTTAATTACCGGGTTAAACTCTGATTTGCCTGGTTCTGCTATCGCTCAAGTTACTGAAAATGTCTATGATTCAGTAACAGGGAATTATTTACTTATCCCGCAAGGGTCTAAACTTATAGGTAAATATGATTCTAAAGTTTCTTACGGCCAAAACAGGGCTTTGGTTGTTTGGAATAGATTGCTGTTTCCTGACGGGTCTTCGATAAATCTAGAGATGATGCAAGGGGTTGACGGTTCCGGTTATGCCGGGTTTAACGATAAATTAGACCGGCATTTATTACAAACTTATAGCAATGCCCTTCTTTTATCTTTGGTTGGGGCTGGTTACGAAATGCTTAACCCTGGTTCTTCTGCAGAGAATTCTGAAAATTCTGTTGCCGGTTCGATCGGTCAACAACTGGCTGAAGTTTCCAGTCAGCTTACCAGGAACAATATTGATGTTCAGCCTACCATTAAGATCAGGCCGGGGTATAAATTCAAGGTTATGGTAATGAAAGATATGGTTTTAGAGGATTTTAATAATGCTTCATAGTCATTCAAAAATTCAGGAGAAGCTTAGATTTGCACTGGGAGAAGATATTTATTCTGCTTTATCGGATCCGAATGTTATTGAGGTTATGCTTAACGGGGACGGCAAAGTTTGGCTTGATACTTTTAGCGGTATGAATTATTTCTGCGATCTTGATAGCGGCAGGGCTAAAAACTTAATTAATACGGTTGCCTCTGTTTCGGAAGTGGTTGTTAATAGGGATAGTCCCAGTATTGAAGGCGAGATTAGGGTTCTTATTGAAGATGATTTAAAATTGTTCAGATTCCAGGGGTTAATTCCCCCTATATCTTCCTATCCTATTTTTAATATAAGAAAACCATCTTCAAGGGTAATCCCTTTAGACGACTATTTAAAAGATAAAGTTATAAATCAAGGTGCATTTCAATATTTGCGTAATGCTGTTTCACATTATTTATCCATTCTTATAGTAGGGGGGACGGGGTCAGGAAAGACCACCCTTGCCAATGCCCTTCTTAATGAAATAGCAATACAAACGCCCAAAGACAGAGTTGCCATTATTGAAGATACTGTTGAGCTTCAGTGTAATGTAGAAAATAAAATCCAGTTAAGGACTTCTGATAATAGGTCAATGAACGATTTATTAAGATATTGTATGAGGTTGCGTCCAGACCGTATTATTGTCGGTGAAGTTAGAGGAAAGGAAGCTTTATCTCTTATCAAGGCGTGGAATACAGGACACAGAGGGGGAGTTTCTACAGTACATGCCAACAGCGCTTATTCAGGTCTTTTAAGGCTCGAGCAGCTTGTTCAGGAAGCGAATGTTAATGTTGTCCCTGAATCTGTTGCTGAAGCTATTAATATTATTGTTTATATAACGAGGTCTTCAGGAAATGTCAGCGGCTGGCTGGTTGAATCTGTTCTTAGAGTTAAAGGGTATAACAAAAATAATAATGAATATATTCTACAGGAGGTCACAAATGAAAAAGAGTATTTATAAAATTCGTAAATGGAAATTCAATAAACTTCCTTTATTTAACTTTGCTGTTGCTTTTTTATCTATTATTATCGGATTTTCATTAGGCACCCAATATATTGCTTATAAACTCCCGCATCTTACTGTTTACTATGAGCCGATTATTTTCGGTTTATATAATCCTTTTTATTTCATTATATGGTTTTTAAAAGCAGGCAATTCAGAGATTATCGATCTTCATTTTAAAATCGGTGTACTCATCCTTGCCGGCTCTCAGATGACAGGCATTATGTTTTTATATGTTTATAATTATATTGTTAAACAACGTATTGAAGAAACTGATGTGCACGGTTCGGCAAAATGGGCTTGTTATAAAGATTTAATCAATGCCAACGTTATTAACCAGGACAAAGGTGTTTACATCGGAGGGTGGGTTAATGAAAAGGCCCGCAGGGTTGAATATCTAAAGGATAATTCTGATAAACATTGTATTATGTGGGCTGCTACCCGTTCAGGGAAAGGTGTCGGGGTTATTGTTCCTACTTTATTGTCTTGGGACGGATCTGTTTTAGTTTACGATATTAAAGGGGAGAATTATGCTTTATCTTCAGGTTGGCGTAAAAATGTTTTAGGATCTAAAGTTATTAAATTCGATCCGACTTGTAACGATGGCTCAGGTGCCAGTTTTAATCCTTTATTTGAAATTAGAATAGGTGATCACGAAATTAAAGATACTCAAAATATAGCTTCAATGTTAGTTGACCCTGATGGGAAAGGTAATCTTGATCATTGGCGGCAATCTGCTCATTCTTTGCTTACCGGAGTTATTTTACACGTTTTATATGCTAGAAAAGATAAAACTTTAAGAGGGGTTGCTAATCTGTTAAGCGATCCGGACAGACCTTTATCTGAGGTCTTGAATTCGATGCTTAAGACTGAACATGACCCGGAAGGTATCAGGGGCTGGCTGCATCCTGCTACGCATAAACCTACTAAAACTCACCCTGTGGTTGCTTCTGTTGCGCGTGAACTTAAAAACAAGGCGTATGACGAATGTTCAGGTATTGTTTCGACTGCTATTTCTTTTGTTTCGATGTACAGGGATACTATTATTGCTAAAAATACAGAAAAAAGCGATTTTAGGGTTATTGACCTTATTCATAATGATGTTCCTGTTTCTTTATATTTGATTGTTCCGCCTTCTGATATTGCACGTACCAGGCCGTTGATCAGGCTTATTCTTAATCAAATAGGAAGGACTTTATTAGAAAATGTTCAGTCTGAAGATAAATTTAATTTAAATGCTCATAAGAACAAGCTTTTACTTATGCTTGATGAATTTGCTTCTTTAGGTAAACTCGAAAGCTTTCAGGATTCTTTGGCTTATATGGCAAGTTATGGTATCAGGGCTTATATTATTATTCAGGATTTGGCTCAGCTGAAAAATGCTTATGGTACCGACGAATCCATTATAGGTAACTGCCACATTAGAATTACTCATGCGGCCAATAAACTGGAAACGGCCGATGTTATTTCTAAAATGACAGGGGTTGCTACTGTTCAGAAATTCTCTAAATCTTTTTCCGGGAAAGGTATTGATATGGCCAGCGGTAATGTTTCTGACGGAGCTATGGAAGTCTCAAGACCGTTGCTTACACCGGATGAGATCATGCGGCTGCCTGACGACGATATGGTTATTTTTGTTGGCAACACTAACCCTATTTATGGCAGGAAGATCAAGTATTATAAGGATCCTGTTTTGAGTAAAAGAGCCGATATACTGCCTTTATCTGTTTCTGATCGGCTTAGTATTGATTATGCATATTTCGGTTTACCTGAAAATGTTTTTGAATGGCCTCAGTCTAAGGGTGCGGGGAGCGATATCCTTAAAATTGGTGAAAATTTGGAGACCGAGGGCGGGGGAGTAAACCCTGGCGCGGAAGGTAGTATTGACGCGGTTAAGAGCAATCAGAAATCGGGCGTTGTGGATGTTAAGGATCCTCTTCATAGACAAAAGAGATTTTACTTAAAACGGTAGCTATGGTCGGTGTGTGATGATAAGTAT
>JAHIZQ010000015.1 GCA_018814505.1 Candidatus Omnitrophota bacterium | reverse complement strand
TGGTGTGCGAATCAAAATCGTAGGGTGTATATTGTGGTTATCCAATACGCCGGACAGCGTTAGTTGCAAAAAAGAAGACCTCTGCACGACCTCCCTATAATGTGGTAAAATAGAAAAAACAATAGGAGGTAGTAGATGTCATTTTTAATATGTGAAGCGCAAAATAGAGTAAAAAAAGAAAATAAGCTGATAAAATTATCGAAAATAATAAACTGGGAGAATATAAGAAAAAGGTTAAAAGGGATGTACGCATATGAGATAAACGGAAAAGGCGGACAAAAGCCGTATGATAGCTTAAAAATGTACAAAGCAGTATTGTTGGGACAATGGTACAGTTTAAGTGATCCCGAACTGGAAGAGGCATTGGAGGTAAGACTTGATTTTATGTTGTTTACCGGGTTAGAAGGAGAAGTGCCGGATGAAACAACATTGTGCCGATTTAGAAATAGACTAGCGGAAAAAGGATTGGATAAAGTATTGTTTAATGAAATAAAAAAGGTTCTGGAAGAAGCAGGATTGAAGGTAAAAAAATGTGAAGGCGCTGTGATAGACGCAACGGTTATCGAATCAGCATATAGACCAAACACAACAGTAGAGATAATGCCGGAAGATCGGCGAGAAGAAAATGTTACCGAGGAACCTGAGAACAAAATAAATTACTCGAAGGATCCTGAAGCAAGATGGTTAAAGAAAGGTAAAAAATGTTATTTTGGCTACAAAGGATTTATATCTGCAGATAGCAAGGATGGGTACATAGATGTTGTTCATGTTACCTCAGCAAATAAGAGTGAAGTTCGGGAATTAGCAAACATCATACCAAAAAATAAACCCAAAAGGATTTATGCGGACAAAGGTTATGCGTCAAAAGAAAATCGAAATAAATTGAAAGCAAGAAACATCAAAGATGGAATAATGGAAAAAGCTACCAGGAGTAAATGTCTAACAAAATGGCAAAAGAAAAAGAATCGAATAATATCGGCAAAACGATTTATTGTGGAACAGGCATTTGGAACTTTAAAACGGAGATTCAAGTTTACAAAAGCGGCGTACATAACGCGAATAAAAGTTGAAGCGCAGTTCACTTTAAAAGCAACGTGTTTTAACCTGTTGAAAGCGGTGAACAAAGTGGAATTAGTACTGGAAATGTAAGAAAGATGAGACATTGATGGATTGTGAAAACATGAAACCGATTATTTATGCAAAAAAATAAGTGATTTGTTAAAAACTAATTGAAAATTTTAAATTTGTAACAGTTTCAATAGTCGTGCAGAGGTCTTGACAAACAAATTGGGTATATATGCACTAACATAAAGGCTATCTTCAGATTCAACTTCACATCCACTAATTCCAATATGAGACGTCGAGATATCTGCTACATCCTGCCCACAGGCAATAAACATTGCAGCAATTGCATTCGCAAAATGTGCATTGTTATGCAACATACCTCCATAGATTGACGACAATTGCGTAATTTTAAAATAATTCTCCATTTCCTTTGCTGATACTCCCAACAACCTTAAACATTCTTTGGAAATAAGTGCATCAACAAAAACAGATTTTCCTTGCCCCTTATGTATCATACTATTCGCGGCTTTTTTAATTGACGAATAATTTGATCGTAACACATAGTTTTTTCGTGTTTCCTGTTTTATAAATTCACAGGCTCTTTCACTTGCTTTATTGATCATATTTAGCCCTTGAGCATCTTCCGTATAATAACTAAATTTAAGAACAACTAACCTACTCATAATAATTGGCTCAATATCCAATAGTTTACCGTGTGTAGTAGTAGTTTCAGCTATTTCTTTGATCTCTTTAAAGTTTGTTTTTATCCATTTAATAAAATTCTCTGCGTCAATGAGGTTTTCAACATAAAATGCAGGTGAAATATGCATCTCATCTCTCAAAACTCGTACATTTGCGCCACCTGACTTTGTTAACACTCTCATCCCTCTATTATATGTCAGAACCAAAGCCCCTTCTGTCGTTGCTAACGGAACATAAAAATCTCCTTTCGCGTATTCTCCATTAATTTTTACAGGCCCTGCAACTCCAAGCGGAATATGGCAAACTCCTATCAAGTTTTCAATATTGCCTCTCATCGATTCTTCTTCTTCCGAATAAACGCTGATATGCTTCAAATTACAAGCGGTTTTCTCTTCTATCCATTTTCGGCGTTCCTCTACGAAACTTTTATCATAGTTTTTATTTTGATTATGCGGAATTGTGGTTTCGCCTTGCTTACTGTGATGACAGGATTTTTTGTTGTTCAATCCTAAATCAGACATTTTGCCCCCCTTATGATAGATGCTTATTGTGGTATATGAGAGATGTGTTTAATAGTATACCTCGTTATTTCCACAGAATCAAACTTTAAATTGACTTAAAGCCGGGGGATGACTTTTTTAAGGAAAGCTTTATTTGGTTGAAAATATTTGATTTCAACTGTAACTCTTTTAATTTTGGGCAGTTGGGATATTGCAAAAAAATCCGTCCCAAAATTTGCCAGGGAAGGATTTTGGAAAGAGGGTCTACAAAAATATCAACTGTCTAATGGCACTGTTTTTGGGGAGAAGGTCACAAAACCGTAATTATTTTGTTGAATTTCGTGTTCAAAAAGATAAAAAGCCCAATTAAATGGGCTTTTTATTTCTGTTTTTGTCAATGTCTAGGTCTGCCCCTCTTGTCTCTCATTATTTATGCTGCAATCTACGCTTTCTGATCTCTTTTACAATTTCAGGATGATCTTCTAACTCTTCTTTAATCTTATCTTTTATCCACACCCTTATCAACGTTTGATATGCTCTGCCTTCTTTTTTTGCTATAATCTTTGCTAAATTTATTTGGCTTGGCTCTATTCTCAACGTTATCATCTTCTTTGATTCATGTTCAGTTTCTTCTGCCATTTTTTCTAAAATCTCGGGATTAAAATCAAATGGCTTTTCAACCTCCTCCATTTCATCCAAATAATCCATTGGACTATTTTTGTCCCAAAATTTAGCCTCTTCTTGTTCTGTCTTGAATTTTGGTATCCTTTTCTTCTTCATATATTTCACCTTCTTTTTTGATAGTACTGTTTTTCTTTTTTTGTCATATTCCTCGCAGTTATCACTCTCAGTGTATCCTTGGATTTCATCTTTATA
>JAHIZQ010000113.1 GCA_018814505.1 Candidatus Omnitrophota bacterium | reverse complement strand
TTATGTGGGGCACACGCATCGGCCGAAGATGCGGCGACTTTAACTCCTCCGGGATTGACTAATAACCCCAGTTTTGACGTGATTGTAACCAATCCCAGGCCGCTTTTGTCTTTTTTTAATGCTACTGGTGGAACCGGAAAAAGGACTTATACCGTGCAGATAGATAGGGTTCCGGGTTTTGACAGTGAAAACTTGATAGAGTACGCGAATGTTCCCGAACAGAGTAAGTATGTAACTAGTAAGCTTGATCTTTCTCACAAATTGATAGAAGAAAAAGACGCGCTTTATGATAAAACGCGCTATTACTGGCGTGCGTGCGCTGTTGACTCAGCAGGCAATAAAAGCCCGTGGGCGAAATCACGTTTTTACCTGGATACGTCAGCTGATGATTCTTTTATGCATATGGTTAGAATTCCGGTTATTGATGTGGAAGTTTCTAGTGGGGCGAACTCTAAAAACATAGTTGATCTTGATGATCCGGGACAGGTTACTTTTTGGCAGTCAACTCCGCCTGGTGATGACTGCCAGTGGGTAAAATTTGACCTGGGTGAAGTTCGGACGATTTCGAGAATATGGATGCTTTCAAATCCTGAAAGCCCGGATGGATGGCTGAAAAATTTTGTTTGGCAAATGAGCGATAACGGCGAAACCTGGACAGACATTGAAGGAACGGCTATCGCTGAGAACGATACGTTTAGGAATATAATAAATTTTGACATGGTCGCAACCAGATATTTAAGGCTTTACATAAAAGAGTGGTATGGGTACGCCGCGCAGATAAATGTGGTTACGTTTTATTCCCCGGGGGATCCTCCTGTTCCGGCAGTACCTAGTGGGGACTACGTCCTTCTTGTGGGAAACCAGCAGAACGGATTTACTTTCAGTGAACTTGCGAGTTTTGTAGAAAGTCTAGGGCTGGGGCTTTCAACATTGACGGTTCCTCATTATGAAGTGTCACTTGATATGTTAAACAACCTTGAGAAAGCGCCTGTTGCCATTATCCTAAGCGGCAACAACGCGGATTATTCTAATCTGCCGATGTTTGAATATAACGGCGAGTACGAAATAATAAGAGAGTCGGATATCCCGATACTTGGCATATGTTGCGGGCATCAACAACTAGCCATGGCGTATGGATATACTTACGCGCATAGTATGGGATGGGAAGATATTTCTGCCATGGAAACCGCTCACGAGAGAAGTCAGATAAAAACAGTTAAAGAAGATCCTATTTTTAACGGGATGAAAGACCCATTTACGGCGGTTGAAATTCACGGATGGGCAGTTGCGGTTATTCCGGATGGGTATGAAGTTCTTGCTGAATCTAGTTATATTCAGGCGATTAGATCAAAGGCTAGAATGGTTTACGGCGAACAGTTCCATGCGGAGATAAAGGCTTCTTATAATGAAGGAACGCCGTATTTGGTAAATTTTTTGAAAATGGCATTAGATCAAAAAAAATAGCTTAATGCCGCCAGAAAATAAAAACAGGATATGCTACTATTTTTACTAAATGTGGAAAAGTTTTATTTTTTGAAATAGGTTGCGAAGAATTGTATTGTTTTTGTTGACAGAAAGCAAAATTTGCTTATAATTGTAGTCACGTGCATAGCAAATGAGACGTGGAATTTTGGATCCATGATAGTAGGGAAAGATAATGTGTGGGTTTAGGTGTGTCACGATTTGCTATAATTCAGCGGTAAAAGGAGGTAGATAGTAATGGCAACAGGAACAGTAAAGTGGTTCAATAACGCAAAAGGTTATGGGTTTATTACTCCTGAGTCTGGCAAAGATGTATTCGTACATCATAGCTCAATTCAAGGTGACGGCTATAAATCTTTAGATGAAGGTCAAGCGGTAGAGTTTGAAATTCAGCAAGGCGCTAAAGGTGAAGAAGCTATAAACGTAGTAAAGTTATAATAAGCGGTAAAAATAGAAAGAGCGGTCAATTAATTGATCGCTCTTTCTATTTTTTTATACTCCTACTTTTGTCCGGCTAAATAACCTGTGGAAAAAGCGGATTGAAGGTTGTATCCCCCGGTGTCCCCCGCGATGTCTATTATTTCCCCCGCAAAATAAAGTCCAGGAATAATACGCGAAGCCATTGTACGTGGATCGATTTCTTTGAGCGAAACCCCTCCTCGCGTTACCATTGCTTCTTTTATGCTGGCGGTTCTTGAAACGTGCAAGCTAAAATTTTTGAATAAAAAAGCGAAAGATGAAATTTCTTTTCGAGTTAGTTTAGCACATGATTTTTCTTTATTAACTTGGCTGATTGTAAGAAGAAAATCGATTAATCGTTCGGGAAGGAATTTTTTAAAACTGTTTTTTACTGATTTCCCAGGGTTCGCGGGTATGTGTTCTGACAATAAAAAGTTGAGCTCTTTTTCGGAGGCATCAGGAAAGAGATCAATACTTATTTTAACCGGTTTTTCTTTGCCTAATAGATCTACTATTGTGTTACTAAGAGATAATGCAAGCGGTCCGGATATGCCGTTGGACGTAAAAATAATGTCGCCTTTTTGTGTAAATATACTACGGTTTTTGCGGTAAATTTTTAACGCGACACTTTTTAATGAAAGACCCATTAAAAACTCAGAGTAAGGTTCTTTAATTATAAGCGGAACTAATCCTGGTTTTAACGGAATTATTGTGTGCCCAAATTTCTGGGCGATTTTTATACCCCAACCCGTAGAACCGGTTGCCGGGTAGGACGCGCCG
Organism: Candidatus Omnitrophota bacterium; assembly: GCA_018814505.1. Taxonomy (GTDB): domain Bacteria; phylum Omnitrophota; class Gorgyraeia; order Tantalellales; family Tantalellaceae; genus JBDRNE01. Next base: position 1,238 of record JAHIZQ010000113.1, on the reverse strand, counting down.
CCGGTCGCGAGTATGATTTTTTCACAGGGGATTAAATTGCCGTTTTTAAGTTTTATACTGTGTATTATGCCGTTTTTTAAAAGTATATCCTGAGCGGTCAAATCACAAGCAATAGAAACCTTTTGTTTTATGAGTTCGCTTTTTAAAACGTTAAGTACACTTAATGCTTTATCATTCGCGGGAAAAACTTTTTTTTCCGGATCAATAATACATTTTAATCCGCGTTTCTCGAAAAAATTTATTAAATCAGTATTAAAAAAAAGTTTAAACGCATCTCGTAGAAAAGCACCGTTTTTTGAATATTTTGTTAGAAAAGTATTCAAATTAGAAGCATTGGTGAAATTACAGCGGCCATTGCCGCTTAAAAGCAGTTTTCTGCCTAACGAACGGTTCTTTTCCAGGAGTACGACGTCTATGTGCTTTTCGGCCGCGGAAATTGCCGCCATCATGCCAGCGGGGCCGCCGCCTATGACTACTATTTTTTGTTTATTCATAATGTGAAAATCGAACCGGTTAATTTGTTAAAGTCTTTGATCTCGTAAGTAAATATAACACATTTGGGGTAGTATTAGCACAAAAATTTATTTTACCCATAGCATTTCTTGACAAGAGTAAACGGGCTAACATATGATACCTAAGAGAACGGTTTTGATGGGGGACAAAATGGAAAACAAAATATTTCAAGAAGCATACAATAAGTCTGTGAACTTGCTGAAAAGTTTATTGGCAGGGGCGGAACATGAAAACATTGGTTTTTTTGCTTCCGCGGTTGATAAAGATAATTACAAAAGGCTGTTTGCTCGGGATGCTTTTTGGATATTTATGGCAAGTATTCTTTCTCAGGACAGAACACTTATTAAAGGATGTAGAGATAGTATCCGTACATTAGCGAGATATCAAAGAGAAGACGGTGCTATTCCAAGCAATGTATCTTTTGATGGAAAAATTAGTTACGGGATAATCAATCCCCGGGTAGACTCGACGGTTCTTTACGTTATAGGCTGTATAAGGTTCGCGCGGAGGTATCCTGAAGAAAGAATACTAGAGGACTTTTTAGGGTCTATTAAAAAAGCGTTTACATATCTTGAAAATATATGGGAAAACAAAAAATACGAACTTTTATTTATACCACGCGCGGGAAACTGGGCTGACGAATACCTGCAACAGGGAATTGTTCTTTATGATGAAGTTTTGTGGTATATGGCTGTTAAAGAATATTCGAATGTTCTTAAAAAAAT
>JAHIZQ010000112.1 GCA_018814505.1 Candidatus Omnitrophota bacterium | reverse complement strand
TGAGAAAATTACCGCGAAAGAATTTATAGATTTTTCTTTGGAAGCGGAACTCAAGGAAATTATAAGAGAGAGAGACGAAATAACAAAAGACAGATTTGATAAAGTTATTGAAAAAAGTATTGTAATGGACATTCGCGAGTCTTTGGATATGGACGAATTTTTTAAAAAAGTAAGTGAGAAAATATCAAAAAATCTTGGCACAAAAAGCGATGAAATTTTTGAACTTCTCATGACAAGAGAAAAAGAAAGTAGTACAGTTTTAGGTTCACATCTTGCCATTCCGCATATTATTGTGGGCGGCACGCATACATTTGTTGTTCTGCTTGCCCGGTGTAAGGGGGGTATTTTATTTCCTTCGGTTGATCGGAAAATTTATACTGTTTTCGTTATAGCGGGCACAAAAGATGAACGCAATTTTCATTTAAGGGCGTTATCTGCGATTGCCCAGATTGTTCAGGACGCGGGTTTTGAAAAAAAATGGATGAAGGCAAAGAACAAAGAAGCGTTGAGGGATATTGTTCTTTTAGGAAAGCGAAAGAGGAGCAATTAATGCGGATAGAGGGAAAGGGATACGCGCTTATCCGGGTAATGTAGAAAAAAATTTAAAGGTAGATGCGTGGGGGTGTGCCTCTATCAACAATTACGGAAGGGAGAGAAATGAAAAAGACTTTACTGGTTGTTCTTGTTAATCGGAGGAAAGAAGAAGCTCCGACGGTTCAGAAGATCCTTACGGGTTGGGGTTGCATAATTAAAACCAGGCTTGGGGTTCATGACGGAGTTTTGGATAACTGCACAAATACTGGGCTTATTATCCTTGAACTGGTAGGAGATGACACGCAAAATAAAGAATTGGCGCATAAACTTGATATTTTGACCGGTGTAAACGCTAAACTCGTTGAACTCTCAGTAGAAGAATAGAATTATGCGGTGCGCGGAAATTTTTCACGCACCGCATTTTTACCACATTTTTCATTAAAAAAATTCACTTGACATATTTCCGCTTTCAAGGTAATATGCTTTCTGCATAATCGTTACAAATTTCACGATATTGCAACTAAAATGAAAAACATTTCAAGTAAGACAATTTCGCGTGTTCTTTTATGTGTAAGAACGCTTGAGTCCCTTATGAGGGAAGGCAAAATTACGATTTCTTCTGGAGGGCTCGCGCGTATTACAGGTCTTACGGATGTTCAGATAAGAAAAGATATTTCAAATTTCGGTAAGGTAGGCATTCCACGGGTGGGATATAACATCCGGGATCTTAAAACTGTTCTGGAAGAGTTTATCTTGAGGAAGAATGTAATAAGGGTAATACTCTTTGGTGCCGGTAACCTTGGAAAAGCGATTCTAAAGTACGCTGGGTTTGGTAAACAAAAACTGAAAATTGTTGCCGCTTTTGATAGAGATAAAAAGAAATCCGAGAAAGTCATTAATGGGGTTAAAGTTTATCCTTTTGAAAAAGCGCTTTTTTTGATAAAGAAAAGCACAGCTGACATAGGCGTTATAGCCGTTCCCCAGGAAGCAAGCCAGGAAGTGGCTGATTTAATTGTTGCCGCCGGGATAAAAAGCATTGTGAACTTTGCGCCGGTCTCATTAAAAGTGCCAAAAGAAGTTCACGTCAGGAATATAGATTTGACGATAGAGTTTCTTTCGGCTTATTGTGACGCGAGCGTTTAATTTGAAGAGGGTACGCAAAGTTAGGTTTATTAAACAAAAAACAAAGATGGAGAAAATTATGCAACCGATTTGTTCTGTAGAGAAAATAATTGAAAAAGATGGGAAAAAAATAGTTGTGTGTGATGACACCCGTTCACAGCTTTTTAAACTTCTGCAGGAAGCGCAGGACAAGAATGGGTATATATCCGATAAGGATATGCAGGAAATCGCGGATATTTTAGATATTCATCCTGTTGAAGTTTATTCCGTAGTAACGTTTTATTCATTTTTTACCGATAAGAAAAAAGGACAGCACATTATACGGATTAGCAATTGTATGCCCAATGAAATGGCGGGAAGCAAAGAAATAATCAAAGTTTTTGAAGATGAACTTAAAATTAAGCTTGGTGAAACGACAAAAGATGGGCTTTTTACTATTGAAATGACGGGATGTATCGGCATGTGTGACCAGGCTCCGGCAATAATGGTGGATGATAAGTTGATTGGCAATGTTGACACAGAAAAGGTTAAGAAGATTATAAGTGGATTAAAACAAAAATAAGGAGTAAAGGATTATGTCCAAGAGACAAGGGCCGGTAATATTTAGTGATATTGAGCCGTACGCAGGGTTAAAAAGCGCGGTGAAAATGGGCGAGAGTAAAATTATTTTAGATCTTGTTGCTAAATCCAATCTTAGAGGAAGAGGCGGCGCGGGGTTTCCCACAGGATTAAAATGGAAATTAGTTTTTGACACTCAGGCTGATAAAAAATTTGTTATCTGTAATGCCGATGAAGGTGAACCGGGTACGTTCAAAGACAGGGTTCTTCTTTCAGAATACGCTAAACTTGTATTTGAAGGCATGGCAATAGCCGGGTTAGCAATAGGCGCGAACGCGGGATTTATGTATTTGAGGGCCGAATACAAATCGTTGCTTCCATTAATAGAGAAAGTTTTGACTGATATGCGTGCGGATGGCGCTCTCGGGAAAAACATAATGGGCAAAGAAGGGTTTGATTTTGACGTTGAAATAAGGTTAGGAGCTGGAGCGTATATATGCGGAGAAGAAACCGCTTTGATAGAATCGCTTGAAGGCAATAGAGGCGAACCAAGAAATAGGCCCCCTTTTCCCGTAAATACCGGGTTTGAAGGTTATCCTACAACTGTAAATAATGTTGAAACGTTCGCAATAATTCCACATATATTGACGAAGGGCGCGGAATGGTTTAAAGATATCGGAACAGAAAAGTCTTCCGGAGCAAAAGTAATCAGCGTATCAGGAGACTGCGAAAATAAAGGCGTGTATGAAATTCCTTATGGCACAAGTTTAAATGAAATACTTAAAATGACGGGTACTTCTTCTGCTAAAGCAATTCAGGTTGGCGGGGCTTCAGGTGTGTGTGTGCCGAAAGAAGATTTTACGCGAAAAATCGCGTTTGAAGATCTTTCAACCGGTGGGTCTATAATAGTTCTCGGAGAAAAAGTAAATCTGATGGATATGGTTGAAAACTTTTTGGAATTTTTCAAAGAAGAATCCTGCGGGCAGTGTACGCCTTGCAGGGAGGGTATTCCGGTTTTCTTAGAGGCGGTTAAATCGATCAAAGACGAAAAGTGCACTAAAGAGTATTTGCAGGATATTTTGTCTTTAGCGGAAACAATGCAATGTTCTTCTAAGTGCGGGCTTGGACAGTCTGTTCCAAACGCTTTCGTTTCCGTTATAGAGAAATTTAAAAATGAGTATAAATTGTCAAAAAAAATAAAAGAGGAGAAAGTATTCAATGGCTAAGGAACCTTTTGCAAAGAGCACATCACGCGCGCCGATAAGTCAAAGGGCGCACAGAATCGAAAAAAGTGATAAAACGGGAGAAGACGTTATGGTAACTGTTACCATAAACGATATTAAGCTTGAGGTGCCGATGGGTACAACCATACTCGAAGCGGCTAGAATGATTAATATAAAAATCCCGACTTTGTGTTATCATGCTGATCTTTGTCTTGCGGGAGTTTGCCGGGTTTGTGTTGTGGAGGTAGAAGGCGAAAAGACGTTGCAGGCATCTTGTTCTTACCCAATATCCCGACCCATAAACGTGAAAACGTATTCTTCCAGAGTGCGTCATGCCAGAAAAAACATTTTGTATCTACTTTTGCGAAACCACTATGGTGAGTGTTATTCCTGTTCGCGCAATAATAATTGCGAGCTCCAAACTCTAGCGAAAGAATATGGTGTTACTACATATAAGTTCGGACATACGGATAAATCGCGTTATGAAGGGGATGTTTCAAGTTACGCGGTAGAACGAGATATGGACAAATGCGTATTATGCCGACGTTGTGTAAGGACTTGTATTGATCTTCAGGAAGTAGGAGTTTTAGAAGCTATAAACCGCGGTACGGATACGAAAATCGCGACATATTTAGACAAACCATTAGCGGAAGTTGTGTGCATAAACTGCGGACAATG
>JAHIZQ010000111.1 GCA_018814505.1 Candidatus Omnitrophota bacterium | reverse complement strand
TGCGCAATACGTAAACGTAAATCATAAAAATCCATATGTGGAATAATGTAATACAAAGCTACACACATGGCTTCCTTCGCGCCTTTAGAATAAACCATCGCCGTATATAAAACATCCTCAAACCCAACAATAAGAAAATATAACAAAAACGATATTGTCACATTTGCCGCCATTGTTACAAAAGTGGACAAAAAAATTACAACTGCGGACGTAAGACAAAGAAAAAGAATACCAAAAAGAAACGCCTGTAGCAACAAAACGTTATTGACCCCTACGTTTTTAAAAACGCAAAAGGCAACAAAAACACAAAAAAATATTGAATAAGCGCTTACTGCAATAACCACGCTTCCGACAAATTTAGACAGAATAAGCGTATGACGGCTCAATGGCTTTGCTAAAAGTGGATATATGGTTCGGCTTTCAATCTCGGTTGGAAGCTGTTTCGCGGTAAATATAACCACAATAATAAACGCGAAAAACGTCATTACAGAATAGCCCAAATCTTTAATATATCGTGAAATACCTTCAACCTGAAAAAAATTCTGCGTTGACAAAAACAGAAGAAAACACATCAGCAAAATAGATAAAACGTAAAAATCTTTTTTTCGGATTAATTCTTTGATCATTGCACCAGTAATCGCGAAAATAGCGCTCATTTTATAACCTCTCTCTAACCATCTTGCTTTAGAAGCTCTTTACATTTGCTCGACTATTTATTGGTAATTATGTCCAAAAAATAATGTTCTAATGATTGCGACGTCCCCTTGTTAGTCAAAAGATTTTTTGTTGATGCAACCGCCAATAAACTCCCATTATTCAAAATTCCAATCCTGTCGCTGATAAGTTCGACTTCCGAAAGTTCATGGGACGAGAAAAAAATGGTTTTTCCCTGACTACGAAGCTCCAGTATAACATCCCGCATTTTTTTTCGTGAAACAGGATCAAGCCCTCCCATAGGTTCATCTAAGATTAAAAGCTTCGGGTCATTTATCAAGGCTTGGGCAAAACTTATTTTCTGCATCATGCCTTTTGAAAAAGTTCTCATAATCCTATCTCCGGCATTCTCCAATCCAACTAGATTAAGAAGTACAGGAACCTTTGTCTTAAGCGTAATTTTGTCTATTCCAAAAATTCTACCGTACATATTCAAGAGTTCGCGTGGCGTAAGGTACCAATAATAATTAGCAATTTCCGGCATATATCCTATCTCTTCGCGACTATCCGTTCGCGAAGGAAACTTGCCGGACAAAAGAACTTCCCCTTTCTGAATTTCAAGAATGTTCAGTAAAATTTTTATTGTAGTTGTTTTTCCCGCGCCGTTCGGACCAATAAACCCGAAAATTTCTCCCTCAGCAACATCAAAAGTTAAATCGATCAAGGCGGGAACCGAATATCTGCCTGTCTTGTAAGTGTAGTTCAAGTTTTTTATGGAAAGAATCTTATTCATATGTGTATCATTTCAATCATCTCATTGAAGCAAATCTATAAGCCGGGTTCTGTTAACAGATAAATCTGCCTGGTGATTATCCATCTACGGTTTACATTACTGTAAAACCTTTTGCGGCCTACCCGGAAGTTGTAGCGAAACTAGCTGTTTCGCACCAGTCTGTCCGCACGCACCGGACTTTTCTGATTCCTCCCCTATTTGGCCTTGCTCCGCGTAGAGATTACCGCGTTTCACCCTTTGCCCTAAGGCAAAGTCTCGTCTCTGTGGCTCTAATCCTCATTTCACAATGGACGGGTATTACCCGCTACGCCGCTATTTGGAGCCCGGACTTTCCTCTTTTTAACAAAAAAGTCAAAAAGCAATCACCCAATTTACTTCAATGAACAAAATCAAATAATAACATTGCGATCAAGAGCGTTGTTAACCAACTTATCGGCATCTTTATTTTTATCTCTTGGAATTTCAATAATCTCAACATCTGCAAATTTACTCAACAAATTAATCGCTATATCAAAAAACTTGCGAAGATTAACGTCTTTTACTTTGTATTCTCCCCTGAGCTGACGCGCAACTAACTGGCTATCAACCTTTAATACAATTTTTTTTGTTCCTAAATAGAGCGCTTCCTGCAAAGCATATACTACTGCTAAATATTCTGCCACATTGTTTGTAGCATGTCCAATATATTTTGATATTTCCGCCTTTTTTGTTTTCCCAGAAAACAAAACCGCACCTATTCCAGCAGGCCCTGGATTTCCTCGGGCGCCGCCATCTGTATATATTGTTAAATCTTCCGACTTATTCTTCGACATAAAGTATCCTGGCACAATTTTCACAAAAAACAAGATCTTTCTGAATCTGTACATCATTAACAACCTGCGGCCTTAACTGCATGTTACATCCACCACAAAATCCACCGCTAAGTTTCGCAAGAGCTGATTTACCTTTTTTCTTTGAAAGCCTCTCATATCGGGCTAACACTGAAGGATCCACCTTAGAAATCAAACCTTTTCTTTTGGCTTCTAACTCATCAACTTTCACCATAAGCTGGTCTTTATTCTCCTGAATACTCTTTTTTTCTTCTTTAATTTTTTTTTCTTCAGTTTCAAACACAGCTTTCGCGGTATCTTTTATTTTCTGTGCTTCCTCGATTTTATCAAAACAATCTATAATTTCTTCCTCAAGCAAAGAAACATCAGCTTCTATACTTTTTATCTCCTGCTGAAGCGCTGAATACTCCTTATTACTCTTTATTAGGTAGAGATCAGTTTTATGTTTGGCAATTTTTTCCTCTCTTGCCATCATTTCAGTTTCTTTTTCTCCCTTAAAAACCTGGAGCTTTTTAAGTTCTTCTTCCGATTTCAACATATGAGTTTTCTTTAATTCTAAGAGTTGATCCAATTCTTCTATTTTTATGGGACACGCTTCAATTTGAGATTCTAAATCAAATTTTTCAGAATCCAGTTTCTGTACCTCGATTAATTTTGCTATTTCCTCTTTGATCGTATTTTTTTGTTCCATTTTAATTGTCCAATACTTTGAATTTTTTAGCCAGCTTCATCCCATTTTATTAACACTTTTCTCTATACTCACTTGACAACCCGTCTCAACCTTGATGACACAAAGCTAGCCCTACATTTTTTATAACTAGGCGCAAGATGGTGGGCACAGGGGGACTCGAACCTCCGACCTCATGCATGTGAAGCATGCGCTCTAACCAGCTGAGCTATGCGCCCAACAATACTTTAATGCCTAACCTAAATTTTCACTCTGCGACTATATTTGAAAAATAACTTCTGGTGGGGGCACATGGACTCGAACCATGAACCTACTGATTATGAGTCAGTTGCTCTAACCACTTGAGCTATGCCCCCATCATGTTAAAACACGACTACGCATTATAGCATAACTTCAAAAATTTTGACAAGTGATTTCAGTGATTTCGAATTGACTCACATTAAATGTTACCGAAGCAACAAATAAATTGAATCATTGACTCATAATTAATGTTACCCAAAAATAACGACATAAGGGGGTAACAAATGAGTCCTAAATTCAAGAAGGAATACATGGAAAAATTCCATCTTCGGTACAAAAAAGCCAAAACACGTACAGAAAAATCTAATTTAATCACAGAGCTGTGCATCACCTGCAACTGGCACAGGAAACATGCTATTCGTACTTTGAATAACTATAAACGTTTTACAAAACCTAAGTCAAAACCCCGCGGCAAACCGTCAAAATACAATAAGCCTGAGATCATAAAAATATTAAAAAGAATATGGCTCGCCGCATATATGCCCTGTTCTAAAAACTTTAAAGCTTTGATTCCCTTATGGATACCCTCTTATCAATTAGAATATACAGCCATCCCTGATGAAATAATCAAACTATTATACGAAATCTCTCCTGCCTCTATTGACAGAATTCTTAAACCTGTGCGCGTAAAGTACACCGGCAAGGGAAAAAGTACCACAAAACCCGGAACTCTTATCCGTAACCAGATACCAATAAAAACAAACCAATGGGATGAATCGAAACCCGGATTCATCGAAGCCGATACTGTTGCCCATTGCGGCGATCGCACCGAAGGCATGTACGCCAACACCGTTGATACCGTTGATATCGCTACAGGATGGACTGAACAACGTGCTGTATGGGGCAAAGGTTACTCCGGCGTTATGGATCAAATACTAGACATTGAAGACTCTTTGCCATTCCCTCTTTTAGGTTTTGACGCGGATAATGGCGGTGAATTCGATTATGCAATAAAAAGTGTGGGCTTTTCATAAGTCTCCTCTTTTTCTTCTGAATTCATAGTTAGTACGAGATCTCCATGTTTACTGAAAAAGAATGTAAATATAGCTAAATCAAGATTTCTTTTCC
>JAHIZQ010000110.1 GCA_018814505.1 Candidatus Omnitrophota bacterium | reverse complement strand
AGAAAGCAAGCATTATCCTTGCTTCTTTTGGAAAATATATGCGAGAATCCTTTTTGCGAACAAAGAAATAAAAGGTCAATAAACCTGCCGAAAAAAAGGATGCCAATAATTCTTTTCCTCCCGATCTTGCAATTGAAAAAGCTAAAAACGGCAATGAAAACAAGAATAATATGATCATAAACAAAGTTTTCTATCCCAATCTTCCAAATATTCTGCCAGCCCTTCTTTCCAACCCGGCATCGGATTAATCCCCAACAAGTCAAGTTTGTAATTCCGCATCGCCTCTGATTCGGCTCGCGGCGCCGGAAGAGGAAAACGATCAGAAGATACTGGATTGATCTTAACCTTCAATTTCAATAGTTTAATTATTTCCAATGCAATATCATAACGGGTACATGCCCCTGAATTTACCAGATGATACAAGCCGTAATCGCCCGTTTTAATGATCTTTTTTATCCCTCTAACAAAGTCCTTTGCAAACGTCGGACTGCCAAACTTATCGTTGACTATTTCGAGTTCTTTGCGTGTTTTGCATAATTCTAATATTTTACCAACGAACTTTTTATCTTTCTGCGCCCCTCCTCCAATCATCCATCCAGCCCGAAAAATGTAGTATTTATTTAACAGGCCCATAACGATTCTCTCTCCCTCATATTTAGCTTTGCTATAAACATTGAGCGGATTAGGGAGATCAAACTCTGTATGAATTTGGCCTAGCTTGCCGTTAAAAACCCCACCGGTGCTGATATATACCATTTCAGCGCCTATAGACTGACAAGCCAAAGCTATATTCTGTACCCCCATAGTATTTGTCCGAAAAGCATGGTCGGGATCGCCTTCACATTTATCAACATCAGTTTCCGCCGCAAGATGAAGGATCAGCTTGGGCTTATACTTGTGAACCAGTCGGAAAACCAGCTCCTTTTGGCAAACATCCATCTCAGGCAGGTCAGTTAAGACTATCTCTTCATCATTAAAAGTTTCCTTTACATAAGAACCCACCATTCCCAACGCGCCAGTAACTAAGATCATTTTTTGCTCCTCCTATGAACCTGAAAATATTTATAGATCATCCCCAAAAAAAATAGCGGATCAGCAATAAATGATTTAAATATATAGATTATGCCTTTTAAATATGAATGGTCTAATTTTATTAATTTATATCCTAGAACAAAGAGAATGTCGGCCTTTCTCATTCTTAATCGATACCAATCAAATGCCTTTTTATGCTTAAGTAATTTATAATGCATATTTATAACGTAAATCTCACCACTAGCGATCTTTTCATGCATTTTAATATAATTATTATCATGCAGAATATATTCTCCTAAAAATTCCGGTAGAAAAAAGAATTCAGACTTATTTAAGGCCATTCTCAGCCAAAGCTCATAATCTTCAACAAAATGCAGGTTGTCAACATCTTCAGAGAAATATCCAACATTTTCTATTGCGGATCTTTTAAAGGTTGTAGCGGAGGTAGATATTCGATTCCCTTTGAAAAGCAATTTACTATACATGTCTTTTTCGTACGGACCGGTTTTGGCCGCACATTTGATTTTGCCATTTTCCCGGATGTATTGGTCATGGCAAACGATTGATACGTTTGGATATTTCTGATATGCAGCATAAACTTTCTCAAGTTTATTTGGATACCAAATATCGTCTTGATCAAGAATTGCGATTACTTCGCCATTCGCATGTTTTATGGCAGTATTTCTGGCTCCGCCAAGTCCTTTGTTTTTTTGCTTCAGATAGATAAATTTAATTCCGCTGTGGCAGGCTATATATCTTTTTACAACTTCACCAACATTATCCGGTGATCCATCATTAACTAAAACGATTTCATAGTTTTTATAAGTCTGGGACAAGACGCTATCTAAAGTATGCTCGATGAATTTAGCCCCATTATATAAAGGGATAACTATGGAGAATAGCATTAGTATCGCTCCTTTTTCGCAATAAGGTTATCAATTACTTTATAATCAACTGGATCAAACATATTATGATTGTAATAAACGCCATTGTTGTTTTTGGGAATCATATCTAACAAGATGTTATTCAATTCTCCCCGGCAACAAATATTTATGGAAAATTTATTTTCCAGTAGCGCTAAAGGGTCCAAATCTAATTCGAGTT
>JAHIZQ010000109.1 GCA_018814505.1 Candidatus Omnitrophota bacterium | reverse complement strand
ATTTTTTTAATAATGTTTTAAACTGCTCATAACTTTCAGCTTTATAAACTTCTTGAAAGTTTTCTCTGATGTGTAGAGCTCTAATTGATTTTAGATTTAATTTAGATATCGATAATTCCTGACGTATATCATGTTGCTTAGTAGTTAAGTTGCATTCGTTCTTTAAAAATATATACTTATGACCTTTGAGAATCGATTGCGTTATTGCCTCTTGTTTTCGAACTTGATCAACGGCAGTATTGAGTATTTTCATAATATGAAACCTGTCAAATGTGATGTTGGCATTTGGCAAATGGTCTGTAACGCCTCTAATGAATGCTGGGGACATATCACAACTGACGTCCTTAATGTTTTCTGGTTTTCCATTATGAACCTCCAGATCATTGGCAAATGCTTTAACAGTTTCTTGATCTTTTCCTTCGGTGATAAAAATCGTTCGTCTCTGAGCAAGGTCAACAAATAACGTGATGTAATCATGACCCTTGCGCTTGGATGTTTCATCCATGCCAACGGTTGTCAATTGACTGTAATCATTACTTGCTAATGTCTTTGTTACATAACGTTCAAGCATAGCCCATATTTTGTAGTCTGATTCACCAATGATTTTGCCAACTGTATGTACAGGCATATGACTGGCTAACTGTAAAACAAGAGCTTCAAAGAGCAATGTAAATCCATTACTGAGTCCTGACCAAGGAGGCTCAATAAGTCTTTTAGTTTTTTCATCAATGTTGACTCGTGGTACCCTTGCATGAAGATAACATTCGTGTTCAAAAAAATTTAGATGCCGCCATTGTTTATGTTCTGTATCGTATGCTTTAAAGTCTCCACTAATGTTATCTTCTTGCGATTCGTAATGGAATACGGATCCTTTTTTAAAATCGATATGAATATCTAAACGTTTTTTCTCAACATCGAATTGGATATCTTTTATAAACCATGGCTGTTGAATATTTAACGCTGTTTCAAATAACTGGTTGGTTAACATTGGCTTCCTCCTAGGATTTAAAGTTAATATTTCTTCCTACGATTATACCACTGTTACCCACTCAAAACTTTAAAGAGCCATATAGTTGATGTTATGTTAAAAAAAATTGGTACAGTTTTTTTGTTTGTGACTATAGCATGTTTCGCGTGCGAAATCTGTGGTTTTACGAATGACGCATCAGATAAAATATCTCATCACCAAAAACCGCGAAAAAAAAAGATTAAATATGTAAAATCAAAAGACGCAGTTAAAACCTTAATCGCGTTTGCAAAAAGTCGTGGGGATATGATAAAAGAATTAAATGCGGAAACAGAAAATTATGAGAGTATGGATAAAGCAATAACCGATGACGTTCTTTTAAAAGGCGAAAGCGCGGATTTAATTGAAAAAAAGTACGGAAAACCTGTGATAACTCTCACTAAACCCGGCGAAAAACAAATAGAGTGGGTTTATAAAAAAGCGGACGATTCATATTTTACAGGCTCAAAGATACGTCTTTTTTTTGATGAAGAAAAAAAACTTTTGAGTTGGGAAAAAACTGAAGAAACAGTTTGCAGAACGGAAACAAAATAAAATCAGTTTCTTGAAGTACAGGCATAGGTGGACTCTTTTTTGTAATTTTTATAGTTTGCTTCAATTATCCGTTGTGCCGGTTTGTTCTGCGGAGTAAATTGCCTGTTGTTGTTTCCACCGGCAAACGTATTTGTGTCCCATTTCCACCAATATACACCTGCAAGCCAGGGCTCTTTCCATATTACATCAAAAAAAGCTTCATAGCATTTGGCTTGTATAAGTGTATCAGCGTTTCCGCTTGTAGCGTTTTGCCATGGCGCGTGCGGGGCGTGTGAACTAGAGGGGTATCCTATTTCGGTAAAAATAATTTGTTTATTAACTTTGACCTGCCACAATTTGATTTCATATTTCCATTTTTCCCAACCCTTTTTTATGTTTTCAATACTTGGCATGGGCGTGTATGTTAAAGGGAAATATGCGTCAATGCCTATGTAGTCAAGTCTATCCCAGAATTGTACGTTTTGATAATTGTCCCAGTTTGCCGCATATACAAGTTTTCCGCTATAAATTTTTCGTATTTCAGTAATAACGTCCAGCCAATACTCGTTTTTTGCGGTTGTAGCGGAAAGTTCTGTACCTATGCAGAATAATTCCACGTCATATTTTTCGCACAGAGAAGCATATGCCAAGAGCATGCGCTTATAGCTCTTGAACCAGTTCTTCCAATCTTCCTCAGCCGCGAAACAGATGTCTGCGCGCCAGTAGGTGCCGTCAAATTTATCGATTAAATCAATGTGCGGTTTAAGCAGTATCTCAAGGCCTAATGTTTTTGCCTTTTTTATGACGTGAATTAAACTTTTTTCGCTGGGTGTTTTATCGGTTCGCTTTATTTCGGTAGAATTATATGATTCCTGATAGTGTGTCGGGCAGATGGAAATATATTCAACCCCAATTGATACTAGTTTTTCCAATGATTTGTCTGAATATTCTGTTGAAAACTGATTTTTATCCCAAGCGACATACGACATGCCTTTTTGCAAAAGCATTACATGTGTTTGTGAGTGTAAGGCGCATGGGCATATGGTTTGTACGAAGACAAATATGATGGTAAGCGCGAAAATATTCAGATTTTTGTTGAGTAAAACAAGAGGTTTCACAGTGAACTCCTTTCGTCCGAAAACAAAAAACCCTATTTGACAAAGTAAAACTCTCAAATAGGGCAACAAAAAGGATGTTCACAAGAAAACCATTTTTCCCATTTCGGCGGTTTGACGACCATGTCTTCAAAGTGAAGATTTAGGTTCAAAACTTTGCTGTCCTACTCTTTCGAATAGTTTGCCTTTGTCGATGGATATATAGATGTTTTAAAGAACTACTTTAATCTTAATGTAAATATAGGAAAAAGCAACCAAAAGAAACCAGCTGTTTTATGTTTAACAATGATTAATTTTTTGCATAAAAAAATGGAACCCTAGGGTTATATTTTAGTTTAATATCTTCGAGTGGGTGTTACAGTTTTATAATAATTTATTTCTTCGCAGTGTCGATTTAAACAAATAGAAGTTTTTGTTTGTTTTTGGAAATGCATTACTATATAATTAACAATGTTACATAAGTGTGCGGTATAGATGTTTTTATTCAAGAGGAGGAGAAATGCCAGGAAAGCGAATAATGCTGACGCGTGAAGGCCGCGATAAAATGTGTTCTGAATTACAGTTTCTTAAGGGAGAAAAACGACGCGAAAATGCAAAGGCACTTGCTGAAGCTCGGGCTCATGGTGATTTAAGCGAGAACGCGGAATATGATGCCGCTAAAGAGGCTCAGGCAATGAATGAAAAAAAGATTGCAGAGTTAGAAGATACATTGATGCGGGCGCAGTTGATTGATAATAACGCAATTTCAAAAGATGAGGCTCTTGTGGGTGCGACCGTTAAAGTGAAAGATTGTAATACGAATGAAAGCTTTGACTATACATTGGTTTCAGAGGAGGAATCGGATTTTGATTTGAATAAAATTTCTGTTTCATCACCTGTGGGAAAAGCGATTCTTGGACATAAAGTTGGAGAGCAGGTTGAAATAAAAGTTCCCGCGGGTGTGCTCGTGTATGAGATTATTAAAATCAGTAGGTAATTGGTAGATCTTTATCGGTTAGTTGCATGTAATATTGCGCTATGCACGATATCCGATGTACTACATACGACATACGATGCACTATATACTATAAACGATACACGACATACGATTTAAGGAGAGTAATGCTAAAAGAAATAAGCCTTGATCTTGCTACCCGGCTTATTAATCATGGTCCGGTGGTATTGGTAAGTTCTTGTTATAACGACAAAGTTGATATCACTCCTGTTGCCTGGCATATGCCCATTTCAAAAAAGCCGCCAGTAATTGCTCTAGAAATAGGTGAAAACCACTACATCTACGAATGCATAATAAAGAGCAGGGATTTTGCAATTAATATTCCGCCAAAATCGGTCGTTAAAAAAATAGTTAAATGCGGGTCATGTTCCGGACGGGATGTTGATAAAGTTAAAATGTGCGGGTTTGAAATTCAGCCTTCAAAAGAGATTAGGTCTCCCGCTATAAATGGCATGATGGGTGTTTTAGAGTGCGTTTTAAAAGAAGATAAATATTTACTGCAAGAGTATAACATAGTTTTGGGAGAAGTGAAACGTGCCTTGGCGGATGAACAAAATTTTGATGAGCATTGGCTTTTTACTACTGATGAGAAAAGGACAATTCACCATTTGGGGAATCGTACTTTTTGTTTTCCTGATGGAAAGATTTTAGATTTAAAAAGTTAAAGGATTGTGATTTTATGATTTTTAGGTATTGGAAATGGGGCAAAATTGTTTTAAGTCTTCTTGTTGTGGCAATAATTTATTCGTTTTTACCGCTTGTACATTTTTGGTTTATGCAGGGATCTGAAAAAACTGAGAACAATGAAAGCGCTGTAAATCTTCTGAAAGAAAACAAAGGTGCTTATTTTTCGTTTATTGTTTTTGGCGATAATCATTCGGGCCTCTTATTTAATGACGCGTCCACGATAAAAGAAATATGGCATATGAACAGGGAAGACAGGTTTCGTAAAGTGCCGATTGATTTTGTTTTAAGCGTAGGCGACGTGACGCTTGACGGAAAAAGAGAGCATTTTTTGAATTATAAAAAGATGCAAAAGCTTATTAAGTATCCCGTTGTCACCGCGATCGGAAACCATGATGATAGGGATTTATTTAAAGAATTTTGCGGAGAAAACGAATTTGTTTTTATAAATAGGAATTCATATTTTATTGTACTCGATAATTCAGCTGGAGAACTTACTGAAAAGCAGTTTGAGTTTTTAGAAAAAAAATTGAACGAAGGCAAGAGTTATGATCATATTTTTATTGCTATGCACAAACCGCCTTTTGATCCATATCAACAGGAATGGTATAACATGGATAATAGCCCCTGGGCGTATAGGTTCAGAAAACTTTGCGCTAAATATAATGTTGATATAGTTTTTTCGGGTCATAAACATATGTTTAAGCATGAAGAGTTTGATGGGGTAGATAATATCGTAACAGGTGGTGGTGGAATGCTGATAGAAATACCGGAAGCAGATGGTGGATATCTTCATTACGTCAGGGTAATGGTTAATCATGATTATGTCACATATGAAACGCGTAAAATTTCGCCTCCGTTATG
The DNA here is from genome assembly GCA_018814505.1 of Candidatus Omnitrophota bacterium. Classification (GTDB taxonomy): domain Bacteria; phylum Omnitrophota; class Gorgyraeia; order Tantalellales; family Tantalellaceae; genus JBDRNE01. The sequence continues at coordinate 4,206 of JAHIZQ010000109.1, read as the reverse complement.
GGAAATTGTAACATACTATTTTTGGAAGGAAGCCTTATATTGGGCAAGGAACTTGTATGGATCCGGATATATTTTTGGACGTAATGTAAAAAAAGTACCGTTAAGAGTCTCAGGGGTAAATGATCAGAACTACTGGATACAGTAAACCCAAAGATTTGAGTGCCGGTTATTAATCATATAATTATCAAGGAGGGAAAATGGTTCATAAAAAGTGGAGCCCTGAAACGTTGGGGATACATGCGGGTTACAAATTTGACCCGGTAACAGGCGCGAAAACTGTACCTATATATGAAACAACATCGTTTGTTTTTAAAGATACCGGTGAAGCGGCAGATCTTTTCGCGTTAAAAAAATCCGGAAATATATACACGCGTCTTATGAATCCTACCAATGATGTTTTAGAGAAAAGAGTTGCAGTATTAGAGGGCGGCAGTGCCGCAGTTGCGGTATCGTCTGGTCAGGCCGCTATTACGCTTTCAATTCTTAATTTAGCGTCGTCAGGCGATGAAGTAGTTGCTTCAAGCAGTTTATATGGAGGAACCTATACCCTGTTTCACTATACGCTTAGAAAATTAGGAATAAACGTTGTGTTTGTGAATCCTGAGAATCCGGACAATTTTAAAAATGCAATTACAAAAAAAACAAAAGCAGTGTACGCGGAAACTTTGGGTAATCCAAAACTTGATACAATTGATTTTGAAAAAATCGCCAAAATAGCGCATGAAAAAGGCGTACCTTTTATCGTTGATAATACTGTGGGAACGCCCTTTTTAGTTAACCCGATACGTTTTGGCGCGGATATTGTTGTACATTCGGCTACAAAATATATTGGCGGTTACGGCGCGGCAATCGGTGGGATAGTGGTCGATTCAGGCAAGTTTGACTGGGCGAACGGAAAATTCCCACAGTTTATAAAGCCAGACGCGAGTTATCATGGTATAAAGTTTGTGGAAAAATTTGGGAACGTACCAAAAATCGGGAATATGACGTTCGCGGCTCGTCTTCGTCTTAGTTTTTTACGAGATATGGGGTCATGTATGAGTCCTTTTAACGCTTTTCTCTTTTTATTGGGGCTTCAAACGCTTCATTTAAGGATGCCTTGCCATAGTGAAAACGCTTTGAAGGTTGCTGAATTTCTGAAAACTCACAAAAAAGTTTTAAGTGTTAATTATCCTGGTTTGAAGGAACATCCCCAGTATCGGCTGGCATCCAAATATTTTAAAAATGGATGGTATTCGGGGCTTTTAGGGTTTGAAATAAGAGGCGCGATGACAGCTGGAAAAAAATTTATTAATTCGCTGAAACTGATTAGTCACCTCGCGAATATTGGGGACGCGTCAAGTCTTGCTATACATCCGGCATCTACAACTCATGGACAGCTTTCAGCGAAAGAACTTCGTGCGGTGGGAGTTTCAGAAAGTTTTGTGCGCCTATCTATTGGAATAGAAAATGTTGATGATATTATAAAGGATATTGAGCAGGCGTTGGGTTAGCCGGTTGGTCTGTTTGCCGGTTTTTACCACATACGATGTACGACGCGCGACATACGATATTATGAAAGTATACGACAATATTACAAAGGTTATTGGGAATACGCCCCTTGTTCGGTTGAAAAAAATCGGTAAAAATCTTCCCGGGAATATAATTGCTAAAGCTGAGTTTTTTAATCCGCTTTCGAGTATTAAAGATCGTGTGGGGTTGGCGATGATTGAATCGGCTGAAAAAAATAAACTAATTAACAAAGATACCGTTATAATCGAAGCGACTAGCGGGAATACTGGTATTGCTTTGGCTTTTATTTGCGCTGTTAGGGGATATAAGCTGATTATTGTTATGCCGGATAATATGAGTGGAGAAAGAGTGAAGCTTCTTAGGGTTTTCGGCGCGGAAGTTGTTTTAACCTGTGGGCGTGATGGAATGAACGGTGCTTCTCGCGAAGCGCGTCGAATCGCTGACGAAACCCCAAATTCTTTTATGGCTGGTCAATTTGAAAACCCGGCAAATCCTTTAACGCATCGGAAAAATACGGCTATAGAAATTTTGCATGACATGGAGAATAAAATTGACGTGTTTGTTGCAGGGATTGGAACAGGCGGAACGATAACAGGCGCGGCAGAAGCGTTTCGAGAACATGGTCTCAGCGTAAAAATTACGGGGGTTGAACCTGAAAGTTCAGCGGTTGTTTCAGGCGGAAAAGCAGGAGAACATAAAATACAGGGTATTGGCGCGGGGTTTATTCCGAAAGTTCTTAAAAAAGAATACCTAGATGAGATAATAACAATTTCTGACGAAGAGGCAAAGGAATGCGCGTTACAGCTTGCAAGGGAAGAAGGAATATTAGCAGGGGTGTCTTCCGGCGCGAATGTTGCGGCAAGTTGTAAAATTGCTTCTCGAAAAGAGAATAGAGATAAAAATATTGTTACAATTCTTTGTGATACGGGTGAACGGTATTTAAGTGGATGGCTTTTTGATGATTATTAAAAAATAAGTTAAAGAGGGAATATGCCGGAGAATAAGAAGGGACAGGAGTTGCGAATAGTTGAAACAAAGTATTTTAACCTACCAGAATCCGAAAAGTTTTGTTTGGAAAGTGGAGCAATTCTTAATGGGTTAAAAATCGCGTATGAAACATATGGTGAATTAAATGGCGAGAAGAACAATGCTGTACTCATTTGTCACGCTCTTTCGGGTGACGCGCATGCCGCAGGGTATCATGAGCACGAGAAGAAACCCGGTTGGTGGCATGAGATGATAGGCCCGGGAAAGGCGTTTGATACAAATAAGTATTTTGTTATTTGTTCAAATGTTTTAGGCGGGTGCAAAGGGACAAGCGGTCCGAATTCAATTAATCCTGTTACTGAGCGGCATTACGGATTGAGTTTTCCAATAGTGTCGATTAAAGATATGGTTGATGCTCAGAAAAGGCTTATAGATTTTCTGGGGATAAAAAAGCTTCTTTCTGTTTGCGGTGGGTCTATGGGAGGAATGCAAGCTTTGCAATGGGCGGTTTCTTACCCGAAAAACATTGTTTCATGTATCCCGATAGCGACTTCATATAAGCATTCTGCTCAGCAAATTGCCTTTGATGAAGTTGGACGGCAGGCAATAATGGGGGATTCGGCATGGCAAGGCGGCAATTATTATCAGGCAAAGCAGTATCCTTCCGCGGGTCTTGCTGTTGCGAGAATGATAGGACATATTACATACATGAGCGACAAGTCAATGGAAGATAAGTTCGGGCGCGCGTTGAAGAAAAAGGAACTTGGATACGAGTTTACAGCTGAGTTTGAAATTGAAGGGTATTTACGGTATCGCGGGGACAGTTTTGTCAAAAGATTTGACGCGAATTCGTATCTCTATCTTACAAAAGCAATGGATTATTTTGATTTGCAAAAAAACGAGAAACTTCAGGCGGTTTTCAGGGATATAAAATCACGGTTTTTGGTTATAGCCTTTAGTTCGGATTGGCTTTATACTTCCGCGAAATCAAAAGAAATTGTTAAAGCACTTAAAATGAACGGTGTTGATGTCACGTATTGTGAAATCAGTTCCGATTATGGGCATGACGCGTTTTTGTTAAAGTTTCCGGAAGAAACAAAGCTGATAAAATATTTTTTAAGCAGTACTCAAAAAAAGTTGAAATTTTAATATTTTTATTTAGCCTTGATTGGAGAGATTATGGTAAGCAGGCGCAAAGAAGAGCTAAGGTTTGACCATTCGGTTATCGGGGATATGGTCGAGTTCGGATCCAAAGTTCTTGATATGGGATGTGGAGACGGCGATTTATTGGAATATTTGGTGATAAATAAAGAAGTTGAAGGCAGTGGTGTTGAGATTAGTGAAGAGGCTATTTACAGCTGTGTCGAAAAAGGGCTTAGTGTTTCTCATGGTGACATTGATTCAGGTTTAAGAGAGTACCCTGACAACTTTTTTGATTATGTTATTTTTTATCAAACGATGCAACAGGTTCATAAACCGAAAGAGGCGATATCCGAAGCTCTTAGAATAGGGAAAAAAGTAATAGTAGGGTTTCCGAATTTTTGTCATATAAGCGCTAGGGTTCAAATGTTTTTTTTGGGGCATGTTCCGAGAACGTTGTCGTTGCCGTATTCCTGGTATGACACGCCCAACTTACATTTTTTAAGTATCAAAGATTTTCAGTTTTTTTGTGATGATCAGAATATATTCGTGGAAAAAAGCGTTTTT
>JAHIZQ010000108.1 GCA_018814505.1 Candidatus Omnitrophota bacterium | reverse complement strand
TTCTCGACAGTTTAATATCTATTCCTAAATCTTCACCGTTTTTGTGTTGCAACCGAAGATCTAGCTTGTGGTTCTTATCAAGTTTTGCCCATCCCCCAAGAATAACGCCGTGGGTTTTTCCTTTTGCACATGGCATCTCAAATAATAGTCCCGAACTCTTGTTTATTTTCCATTTACCAAAAAGCGTAATTGTTTTTTTATTTAAGCCCGCGTCCACGCCTATCTCGTATTCTAACCCCCTGCCAACTGGTTTTCCGACGCTTACTTTAAAATCAAATTCCGAATTTATTTCTTTATTTAAAATATATTTAATCCTGTGTTTCCCGGCTATATCCCAGTAACCCTTAAGAGTGACAACATGTGTTGTTTTTTTCTTTTTCGCGGCTGTTGCTTTTTCATAAATATATATAATCTCATTTTGTCTATTTACTTCCCACGCGCCCTGCAAGGTTATTCTATCGGTTATCCCGGTTTCTTTTTTTACATTTTTTGCATTGAAGGTAAACCGGTTATATTCGTCAGCCTGCCACCTGCCGCCAAGTTTTACAATATAAATACGCGTATTATTCTTGTTATCCCTTGTCTCTACTGAAAAAGATAACATATTATCCTTTGCGCTGATAAGCTCGCTCTCTATGGTAAGCTTATTCCCGGCAATCTGATTGCCCCATTTGTCTAAGGTAAGGGTGAGATTATGATCCTTATCCAACGCCCATTCGCCTTTGAGTTTGAGTTGTTCCGGATTATCAGAACGTTGAGATTTTTTTACGTGGTAGATAAGCTGATTATCTTTGTCTATTTCAAATTTTCCGTCAAGAACAGTTCTAACCCCAAGAACGCCAGACTTTTTGCCCGTTTTTTCATAAACAAGCCTGTTGTGCGGATCTATTTCGTATTTTATCGTCTCAGTTTTTTTCATCGCTCTTTCCTTGATATTTGTCTTTGAGTGTCGAAAAAGTAATACTTTTGCGACATTCAATTTGTCCTTAATGAGATATCTGCGAGGGTTTCTCTGCTTTGATTTTGTTGAACCGTTTTATTATTTCGTTTAATGGTACAGCAAAAAGTATCGTCTTAATCTTTAAGCCTGGGGGGAAACCACCAGACATCATGCCAATAATATTTTGCCTCTGGTTTTCAAAAACCGGACCGCCTGACATACCCTCAACCCCTCCAAAGGATAATTCTAATATATCACTATTTTGAATTTTCAGGTCCGCTGCTGTTATGTTCTTATTCCTAAAATATTTATATATTCCCGTGCCTTCCGCTTTACAGTTTATTAAATTCACATTGCTTATTTCCAATTCCTCCCCAATCCATTTTACTTCCATTGTTGGCATTAGCCCTGCAATATGCCCACTTGCCTCAATCTCTCCGGTTTCTTTGATGTTCGGTATTTTAATATTCGTGGCATTGCTCTCTTTATTTCTTTTCATGATAAAAGTTGTATCTATATCGGGAAAAGATATAAGGTCTTCTTTTAGAATAGATTGACTCTTCCCTTCTTGCGTAATTAGCCAGTATTTGCATTTATTGTAACCCTCATTTGGCTTGAAATTTTCTTGATTTAAGATATGATTTGCTGTAATTACGGTATTATCATTTAAGCGGAATCCCGTGCCACAAATACCCCCCACAAAAGCGGTATCTCCCTGTTTATTGTAGGATAATTTAAGAATAGCAAAAATTTCTTGTTCCATAGCAACACACTCCTTACTTGAACAATTTAAGCATAAAAAGCTTAAAAAACACAGTAAAATAATTTTATTCTTCAGCTTCGCAAGATACATGTAAATCACCCTTTTTAATATACCTTTTCAATTAGGCTTAGACAGAATGAAAACAAAGAAACAGCTACCGCTGCGAAATAACTGATCGCTGTTGCTCTATTTGCTTGTTTATTGCTTCCATTAAATTCATCAATGAAACTGTTGAGATTTTCGTTGATCTGTCTTGTCATATCTTCCATCGGTTTATCTATATGGGTTCCACTTATTTTTATGCTTCCATTATTATCTCCAAAATATTTTGTGGATACCATATTTATTTTGCTTATTTGTTTTTTTGCTTCTCCTAAATGCCTTATACCTTGAACTAAAAAAATGTTGTAAATATTAGCCAGATTATTGCGATAACGTATGTTTTCATGTTCCTTCCTGCTTTCATAACAGTTTCTGAATTAAATTTAAAGCCCCTACCAGGCTTTAATCTGCACATATGTCAGGATCCAACCAATCTTTCAATTCTATAGCTAGACTTTCATGAGGGTTTTCAAGTATTTCTTCTATTGTTGTCATGGTTAAAATTTTTACCCTCCAAATTCCACTTCCTACTGTACCCCTCATTCTTGTACAAAAGTTGGCTGGAAGATGCGCTTAATTGCGCGATAGAAGCGTTTATATCCCTGGCGATAAGCATGCTCGCGAAAGCTCAATACCTATTGAACTGGTTTAAAAAACATCCTCGTGCTTTGCTACCAAGAGAATAACTGCCTCGTCTCCTGCTTTGCGGTAGATACATCGATAATTCATGGTAATA
>JAHIZQ010000014.1 GCA_018814505.1 Candidatus Omnitrophota bacterium | reverse complement strand
ATAATGGCGAATGGACAAGTAAGCTGGGGCCATCATACGATATTAGGCATCCGTTTATTGAAGTCTGGCAGGATATCACTTACGGTGGCCAGATTTTCAATACAGCGATTTATGGTAAATTAGCCGTGATTTTAAGGAAGCAAATTTAGCTGACTTTGATCATGCACTTTGATAATACATCGGATTAAACGGCGTCGGTAGGCTGATCATTAGGTTGCGCACTTCATGAAGCCAGCCACCCCATTTTATAGAAAAAAGGTTACATAATTAAAACTATGTAACCTTTTTTCATTATATCCCCTTTTATCAGGTTTTCTTTATATGCTCTCTAATTGCGTTTTTAACCTGTTTCAAGGCAATTGCTCGATGACTTATACGGTTCTTTTGCTCCGCACCCATTTCAGCAAAGGTTTCTTGATAACCTTTAGGAATAAAAAGCGGATCATATCCAAATCCACTTTGTCCTTTATTTTCAAAACTGATTTCACCTTTCACAACTCCCTCAAAGCTACCTAACAAAATACCTTTTTTTGCGAGCGCTATGTGACAGATAAATTCCGCCTTACGGTTTTTCTGAGGAACACTGTCCAATAATTTCAACAGCTTACTGTTATTTTCTGCATCTGTCGCGTTTTTTCTGGCAAACCGTGCTGACCTAACGCCTGGTTTTCCATGTAAAGCTTCAACAGACAAGCCAGAATCATCACCCAAAACCAAGCCTTCAAAAAACCTGGATGCGGTTAAAGCTTTTTTAACAGCGTTTTGCCTGAAAGTTTTACCATCTTCAACTATAATCGGAGGCGTAATGTCAAGATCATTAAAATTCATTATCTTTATCTTATTCTTCCCATCCAAAAGCATCTCCAATTCCTGTCTTTTTTTAACATTGAAACTCGCAATCAGCACCTCAAACATTAAAACACCCCCTTTAACGCCAATTTTTGTTTTTCAATTAGAAGAGCTATACCTTTTTGACCTAATTTCAACATTTCATCCATTTGTTCCCTGTTAAAAGGATCCTTTTCAGCAGTTCCTTGTATTTCAACGAATCTACCCGAATCTGTCATTACAAGATTCATATCCACATCCGCTTGTGAATCTTCTTCATAATTCAAATCCAAACAAACCTTCCCTTTAACTATGCCTACACTAACCGCGGCAATAAAATCCAAAACCGGAATCCTTTTAAATATTCCTTGCTTTTTGAGAACCCCCAATGCGAGAGACAATGCGATAAAACTACCCGTTATACTCGCGCAACGCGTTCCGCCATCGGCCTGAATAACATCGCAATCTATCCATATAGTTCTTTCTCCTAAAGAATCCATATTTATAACACTACGCAATGCCCGACCAATAAGCCTTTGAATTTCATATGTTCGTCCACTTTTTTTTCCTTTTGACGATTCTCTAGACACTCTTCGTTGACATGACCGTGGCAACATCCCATATTCAGATGTTATCCACCCTGTCCCCTGTCCTTTCAAAAAAGGAGGAACTCCAGCCTCTATACTTGCCGTACAAATTACTTTCGTGTTTCCCATTTCAAAGAGGCAAGACCCTTCCGCATATTTGATATAGTTTGTTTTTATGTTAACTTTTCTTATCCCGTTTGCCAACCGCCCATCCTGACGCATTGCACTCCTTTCACACATTCATTTCTTTACACACTATTTATCGCTGTTTTATAATCTCTTTGTCATTTGAATTTTGTCATTCTTTCATATATATTCTTCCCTCTAGCATCTACCCCAACTATCAAAGGAAAATCTTTTACTTCAAGTTCATAAATTGCTTCAGGCCCTAAATCCTTAAATGCCGCAATAGAGCACTTTCTCACCTTGAAACTCAAATACGCCCCAGCTCCGCCGGGCGCAATAAAATACACAGCCGAATACCGTTTAATCATCCGTACAACTTCACTAGATCTGGTTCCTTTGCCAATCATCCCTTTTAATCCAGCTTTAAGCAATGCTGGGGTAAAAGAATCCATGCGACTCGATGTAGTGGGTCCACAAGAGCCAATAACATGTTTTTTTGCCGGAGTCGGCCCCGCATAATATATAATCTGATTCCGCAAACAAATCGGAAGTGTTTTTCCTTTATTTATTAATTCTACCATTCTGAAATGAGCCTGATCCCGTAGCGTATAAATTACCCCGGATAAAAGCACTTCATCCCCGGCTTTAAGTTTACAGATTTCTTTATTGAATAAAGGCGTCTCTATTCTTTTAAATATTTTATCACTTACCATCTATAAATCACCATCCATTTATCTCTATTTGTCTTTATATTTCTGCACTTGCCGAACGCAATGCGTGACAAGAAATGCTTACAGCAACAGGAAGCCCGGCTATATGTGTCGATGCTGTTTCTATGTTAACACCCAACACCGTAGAAATTCCACCTAGCCCCATTATGCCTATTTTTAAATCGTTAATCTTTTTCTCTAAACTTTTTTCCATTTTTGCAATATGTTTACTGGAATTATATAAATTTATCGGCCGGAGAAGTGCTCTCTTGGACAATAATGCCGCGAAATCCATCGTCCCCCCCAAACCAATGCCAATAACATAAGGGGGACAAGCATCGGGACCGGCTATTTTTACTGTTTCTACGCAAAATTGCTCTATTGTTTCAATACTTGAAGTGGGATTCATCATTGAAATTCGCCCCTTGTTTTCACTTCCAAAACCTTTGGGCATAACAATGATTTTACATTTATTCCCTTTCACAACATCAAGATGAACAATACACGGAGTATTTGTCCCAGTATTTACGCGATAAATCGGATCAATTACTATTGATTTTCGAAAATAACCTTTTTGATAGGCTTCTTTTACGCCTTTATTAACCGCATCAACAATATTCCCACCTCTAATTATAACTTTGTCTCCCATTTCAATAAATACAGTTACCAATCCCGTATCCTGGCAAATCGCTATTTTTTCTTTTTCAGCTATTTTAGCATTATCAACAAGTAGTTGAAGCATTTTTTTAGCGACCGGGTTTTTTGTTTCATTTTTACAGACCTTTTTAAGCGCACGTAGTACATCTGCGCGTAAAATTATATTTGATTTTAAACATAATTTTTCTACAATTTTTTCGATTTCCAAAGTTTCAATTTCACGCCGCTTACTCATAAAACTACCTTTTTCACCATAATTTTTTCCTTAAGAAAAATACCCGCCGCTGAACGAAATCCTTCAACATCGTCACTTACAAAAATTTTTAAAGTCCCCTGTGTTTTCTTAGAAAACCTAGTTAAATCTTTTTTATCAAGAAGCATTTGTACTTCTTTTGAAACAACAAAAGATGAATCAACAAGGTTGATATTCCCCATAACTTTCTTTATAACCTGTTTTAAAATAGGATAATGCGTACATCCTAGAATCAAAGTATCAATATCCCGGGATTTAAACTCACCTAGATAATGTTGCGCTACATCATACGTAATTTTATTGTTCAAAAATTTATTTTCAACTAATGGAACAAAAAGAGGACAGCTCTTTGAAAAAAAACGGCAGGCCTTACCCCCAAGCTTTAAAATTTCTTTTTCATAAGATTTACTGTTTATTGTAGATTTCGTACCAATTATACCAATTCTTTTGTTTTTAGAAACGCTTAAAGCTTCCCTAACTCCAGGCGATATAACTCCAATAACCGGAATAGGATACGTCTTTTTAAGAGAGCGCAGGCTCAAACTGGAAGCTGTATTACAAGCAACTACTACCATTTTAACCCTGGCTTTCATCATGAATGCCATTATTTCATGCGCAAAGCGCACAATAGTAGTTCGTGACTTATTTCCATAAGGCACTCTGGCTGTATCTCCATAGTAAACAATATCTTCTGATGGAAGACATTGCCTGATGCTTTTTACTACCGTAAGTCCGCCAAGCCCTGAATCAAATATCCCTATGGGCCGATTCTTCAATGATTTCATATTTTACATTATATAGCATAAAGCGGCATTGGTAAAGTAAGGGTTTCAATTTTTCGGAAATGGGAAGAGAGATCATCCCCCCTTTCCCGCAGGGCTTAAAAAAATAAAAAGAGTTAGTTCCGATATCTTTCTAACGTTAAAAAAGCTTATTGCTGATAACAAGACGTATAAAGTGATTACCCCTAGGGGTAATCGAAAATTTTCAAAATCGAAATTAACTCGAAAAAAACAATATAAACATATACGTCGTTATATTCACAAACATGCGCCAAGTAATATCTCTAATGTCTCTAATAGCCCTTATCAACGTTGGCGTCGAGTTTATGAATGGGATCGTTATGTTAACGACCCCTTTGAAAAACAAACGGACACATAGTAACCTGGATATGTTAACATATCCCCTTCTCGTCTAAAAGGAGGTGGTTATATGTGTCCATATCCATGGTACCAAGTTATGCGATTAAGTAAAGATAAAAAACATCAACGCTATCAAATGGTTATCTATGCTAAAGTTCATGGTGTAAAACCTACTGCCAGAACTTTTGCCACTACACCCAAAACCGTTCGCAAATGGCTATCTCGTCATGCTAAAGGCGGATATCAGTCTTTGTCTGACTTATCCCGCCGTCCGCACTCCTCTCCAAGCGCCATTCACAAAGACCTGGCAAAAAAAATCGTAGCTCTAAAGCCAAAATACAAACGCGTTGGCGCTGAACATGTCAAAATCCTTGAAAACTTACCTGTTTCTCCCAAAACTATCCGCAAAATATGGCGCGAAAACGGCGTTTCCAGCCGTAAGCGCCGTAAAAAACATGTAACCAAACAAAACTTGCGAGAAATCAAAAAAACTTTTGCTCTCTTCGAACGCTCTTGCGAAGATACCAAAGATCTTTGGGATATCCCAGAATACTATTCTCAAATGAAACTTAAATGTCTTCCAAAAGTTCAATATACCTTCCGCGAAGTAAGTTGTGGCGTTCAGTTCTTAGGGTTTGCTCTTGACCGTTCTCTTACTCATGCTGAACTCTTCGCTAAATATGTCAATGACCATCTCAAAAAATATAACCTTATTGTTGAAAATGGTATTCGTCAAACCGATAATGGTTCCGAATACATCGGGTCTTGGTCAGCTAAAGAACCTTCCGCTTATACTCAAACTATCGAATCTGTCAATCTTACTCATGGTACTATTCCTCCCGGAGCTCACACCTTCCAATCCGATGTCGAAACAGTTCATAATCTCATCGAAATTGAGTTCTACGAAATCGAATCATTCTCGGATAAAGCCGATTTTATGAAAAAAGCTTATACCTATCAGCTCTTCTTTAATCTTCAAAGACCCAATACTTACAAAGAAAATAAAAGCCCTTGGCAATTAGCACAGGAAAAACGTCCGGATTTACCAAAAGAAGCTCTTATGCTTCCCCCTGTTGATCTTGACGCCTTGCTCAATAAAAAACTTGCTAATTTAACTACAGGGGGGTACGATGTCTCTACCGTTCCCT
>JAHIZQ010000107.1 GCA_018814505.1 Candidatus Omnitrophota bacterium | reverse complement strand
GGTGAAATTGCAATAAAGAAAGGGCTTGTTTCCCAAAAGGACATTGCTCGAGCTCTTCATATTCAGAAAGAATACGAAGAAATACATAAGATTCACAAAGAGCTCGGAGTTATTTTAACGGAAAAAGAAATTCTTACACCAGGAGACGTTAAAATAATCTTAGAAGAACAAAAAAATCAGCAAAGTTTAATGGCTTGGTTTACGGCTCTTTTTGGATTAAGTAGATAACTATTGTTTTTCCATTGCGTTTGATGAAAATTTCTCAGCTTCACAGACAAACTTAATAAGGAGAAATCCTGCATGAAAAAAATATTTCTAATTCTAACTCTTTTCTGTATCACGTTTCCACAGCTTGCGTTTGGAGGAGCTTGGACTTTACCTAAAAACAATATTTGGGCTGAATTTTACATGAAAGGCAACTGGTCAAAATATGATTTTGGATCCGACAGAAGTTTAAATAGAAAAGATAACGGTGCTTTTTCTTATGGAATGTCTATCGCTCCAAAAATTGAATACGGTCTTACTGACTGGATCACAATACTCGGCAGTTTTGAGTATAAAGAAGCCCATTACAAAGAGTACAATAGACGTTCCTGGTGGGGGCCTCATAGAAGAAAAAGTCATGCGTTAACTACGGTAGATTTCGGTACCAGGGTTAGATTTATGGAAGATCCTTTTGTCTTGAGCGGACAAATAAAGGGCATCCTTTATACCGGAGACGGAAAAAATAAAGACCCAGGCCTGTGTGACGGTAATGACGCGATAGACATTAGAGGGCTTATAGGTAAAAAATTCGATTGGCAAATCCCCTGTTATTTGGGAGCTGAATCAGGTTATAGGTTTAAAAATAGACATGTTGCTAATGACATTCCGTTCTTTGTTGAAGGAGGATTTTGGCCTTTCAAATGGCTTCTTCTTAAAACCGAAGTTGACGGATACTTCTCACATGGCTCAACGGGAAGCATTAAAAAAGAATATGCTATATGGCGTATCGGCCCGGTATTCCAACTTTTCGGTGGTGACAGCGAAGTAACCAAAGCTGGAAAATCTCTTGATATCGCGTTTCAATATGGCATCACTTTCTGGGGGAAAAACACTTCTGCTGACCAGGAAGTAGTTATGAAAATCTCCGGTCAATACTAATTTTAAAATGTAGCATTAAACATAAAAAAAGAGAAGGGTGTTAACCCTTCTCTTTTTTTATGTTAGAGATCCCGGAACCCTGTACCACGTCTGACAACTTGAAAAGCTTTCAGTTAATTCCAAGAAGACAAAAGGACAAAATCGCAACTAACTTAATACCTATTTTTATTATCCAGTTCCTTTTGCATAGAAATCGTGGCTTTCTTAAGCTCGGTTGCCGCGTCCGCGCCTTTTATCACAACCATTTGTATCGCGTAATTTATAAATCTGGTGCTTGCGTCCCAAGATAAAACAGGCGGCGGACCTTTGGCTTCTTTAGCCTGGCTTTGCAAAACTTCCTTGAAATCTTTATCCATCGAAATGTCTTTCCAAGCTTCCATGTTCGGCGGAAGATACGCGTCTTCTGTTTCTAGGGATGCCGAATAAATCTTACACTGATTTTCGGAATCAAATAAGTATTTAATGAATTCCCAGGATTCTTTTTTCATTTTAGACTTGGAAAATATACCAAATATTCTTCCACCGATAAAAGCCGTTCTCTTTCCTGACGGGCCTTTGGGAAGCGTTGTTATAGACCATTTACCCTTTATTTCCGGAGCGCCGACCGTTAAACTGATTATTTTCCAGTTGCCTGATATCGCAAGAGGATAATCTCCTGTCCTGAGCCCCTGTTCCAATGGAACCGCAGTTTTGGGAACTCCAGTTTTATATAAATCCGCCAAGAAATTAAGTGCCTCTTCGGCTTCTGGGCTGTCTAATGTTACTTTCGTGTAGTCACTATTGTAATAATCCCCGCCCGCTTGCCATAAAAAAGGCGAATATCCAATCCAATCCAAAGAACCCCAGTCAATAATCATACCCTTGTTCTCAGATTTTAAACGTTTTACTTCGATTAATAACTCCTCCCATGTCCTTGGGGGCTCCGCTATAATATCGTTGCGATAATAAAGAATGTGTTCCGAAAGATCAAAAGGAATGCCAAAAACTTTGTCTCCCAATTGTGTAGATTCCAATATACTTGGGAATGTTTTTCTTTCCAAATCAGCAACATCTGCCGGAAACTCCTTTTTTAAATCCACCATCGCGCCAAGCTCCCCAAATTCCATCCCCCAAGTCAGCCCCATAATACCAATATCAGGTGATACATCACCGGCAATTGAAGTTAAATATTTGCTGTGAGCGTCTCCCCAGGAAATTGCCTGGCATGATACTTTTACTCCGGTTTTTTCCGTAAAACTTTCTCCAATCTTCGTTATTGTTTTAGCCTGTCCTTCGGAACCCACAAGCCACATAACGATTTCGTTCTTTTTCTCAGCACTACCCGCGCAACCAAAACAGAAGCAAACAAAAAGAACACTTACTGCTAAAATCGCTATTCTTCCGTTTTTCTTTATCATTCAAACTCCTCCTTTTATATAGGTATTTTGTATTAAATTCCGGAAAAAATATTCTGTATAACTAAAGCTCCGGCGCCTGCCGCGACAACATCCTCACCTAAACTGGTAGGAAGTATTTTAATTACTTTTATGGATTCTTCATATCCCCATTTTCGAACAGTTTTCCTCAACATCGAAAAGAATATATTGCCAGCCTTTTCCATACCCCGCCCTACTACAATCATTTCCGGATTAAACAGGTTAACTAAAAACGCGATCTTAACCCCAAGATATTTTCCGGCATTTTCTAATTCCTGTTTAGCAACTTCATCTCCTTTTTCAGCCGCGTCTACAATTAATTCCATATTAAGGTTTTCAAGATCGTTGTGGGTCATATCAAGTATCAAAGAGGCTTCCTCTCCTTCTATTAGACGCTCTTTTATTCTCCTGAGAATACCTAAATTTATACCACGCGATCTAAGACAACATCCATACTCATAGCTTTCCCAACAATTCTCAGGCTTTTGTTTTTGTTCAAAATACGGCGGATTTAAATTTAATTCACCCGCGCTTTTTGTAGCTCCGTAATAAACTTCTCCCTTTATAATTAACCCGCAACTTGAATCAGCACATAAAAATATTAAATTCTCAGCAGTATTTGCCGCGCCAATTCCCGTCCACCTTTCGCCAAAAGCCGCTAAAGTAGCATCGTGTTCAATTAATACGGGCACCGCGAATTTATCTTCAAGTTCTTTTAACAAATTGGCGTAACTGATAATTTGTTCTTCCTCAACAGGATAGCGCACCATATTACGGTATCGGTCAATTACACCCCAAATGCCAATGCCAATACCTTTAATATCTGTCTTAGAAACACCTGACTTACGTATAAGTACTTCTGTCAACTCAACAACTTTTTCGGTCAAATTTTCAAAGGATTCTTTTTCTTTTTTAAATTTTTCTTTCGCGAGAATTTGACCTGAAATGTCCATTAATACCGCCACAACAGATGAATCAAAAGTTATTTGTGGAGGCCCCAAATCTATGCCTATGCTATATGCGTATTGACGGTTAAGCTGTAAAAGTTCAGGCCTGCGCCCTCCGGTTGAAATGTCAAGACCGGTTTCAAGAACTATTTTATGCTTTAGGTATTTATTAACGTAATTGGAAACTGTAACAATATTCAGATCGGTTATTTTTGAAATTTCCGCGCGGGATATTTCCTTACTACGCCGGATAGAATCAAGTATGCCAAGATTTCGGCGCTCTTTTTCAGACAATCT
>JAHIZQ010000106.1 GCA_018814505.1 Candidatus Omnitrophota bacterium | reverse complement strand
TGAACCAAAAACCCGCACTTCACAATTCGGAACATACTTTTTTAATATCTCCCGTACTATTTTCAGGTAGCGCGGAGAAACATCAATCATTTTTATCCTCTAGTACTTCTAAAAACGCCCGCGCATCCGCAAGAAAACAAATCGCTGTCTCATACACATCTTCAGCGGTTTTTGCATTATACGTATGCGCTGTTTCATTACGCAAATTGTGATATTCAAACCATGCTTCCACATTGGCAATAAGACGGCTTTCCGCCGCCATACGAAATAACTCTTTTCTGGAAACTCCATCCACAATAGCACTGCCAATATTTGTTGTAAGCCATCGCTTCATAAATTTCCAGCATAACTCATAGGTGAATTCAAAATTTTGGATAACTCCGGCGCGAACAACTTCTTCCTCGTCGGTATTGACTTTACCTTTAATCTTGTAAGAAGCTACTTTTACTGCCCGTTCTAAGGAACCAACCGCTTTTTGTAAACTGCTTAAATCAAAAGACATCTGCCTGGCCTCCTAATAATTCCGTTTTCTTCTACTTCAATTCCCGCCTCGCTATTCAACTCTCTTAATCGAAATTCTAACATATCCTTGGAATAGAAGTAAAGGAAAGAAAAAAAATCCTCACCCGCAAGGTTCATAATGCAAGAGTAAAGATTTGATAATATGTGAGATATAGGTGGTGATCCCAACCTATAATTTGTTAAAATTAAGTTGATAAAACAGAATAACATTTTAACAAAGGAGGGATCACCATGTATTATGTTGGTTGCGATTTACACAAACTTTCAACATATTTCTATGTTATTGACGATAAAGGCACCTGTGTTCTCAATAAAAGTATACCAAATGATGTAGCTCTTTTACATAAGTTTTTGAATTCTATTCCGAAACCTTTTAAATTGGCGGTCGAAGCTACATATAACTGGTATTTTTTTGTAGATGTAGTTGCAAAGCATACGGATGATTATTTTTTGACAAATCCTCTTTACTTGAAAGCCTTTGCCAGACGTAATAAAAAGACTGACAAAATTGATGCTAAACTTATAGCGAACATTTTACGAGTAGGATATTTGCCGGAAGTATACATTGTGGATAAACAGACTCAAAGAGACAGAGAAATTTTGAGACAAAGGATGAAAATCATTCAAGATCGATGTCGGATAATATTCAGGCTAAAAGCTTTATTGGACAAGTTAGGTGAAAAATCCACTGGTGATTTTGCGACAAAAAAGCGGTTGAAAAATATTAAAACAGAGCACCTTTCAAAAGAATATAAACATATTGTAGATGAGTATTGCAGGCAAATAATCGACTTGGTGCAAGCGGAATATAGAACCGATCTGGTGATAAAAGAATTAGTTAAATCTGACTATGCGGCGAAACTTTTAACAACAATTGATGGAATTGGAGAATTCAGCGCACTACTGATAAAAAGTGAAATAGCGGATGTCGATAGGTTTAGAAATTTTGATCATCTATGTTCATATGCAGGATTAGCGCCGCAAGTACATCAAAGTGGTGCTAAATGCATAATTGGTGCTTTAAGTAAAAACAGACGCAAACATCTACAATGGATATTATTAGAAATAAGTCACCAATTTATGAGGGGAAATGAAAAATACAAAAATAAATTTGAAAGAATAAAAGAGAAGAAGACATACAATAAAGCGAAAATAGTAATAGCCAGGGATTTGCTTAAAATAGTGTACAGGGTTTTAAAAACAAAAGAACCGTATTACAAAGAGAATAACAACAACCAAACCATGGTGCCTTGCGCGGTCTCGGGGGTTTGAAGTATTCTACAAAAAGGAATAGCTTCTTTTAGGTTTGATTACCGGCAAGGCACTGTCTGAAATTATCATGCAGGCTTGTAATAACAAGTTGCTGCTAATAGGTGACTGAAGGTTGGTCTATTGCCCAAACTTCTAATCGATTAATCAGATATGGCTGGATGATGAAGCTTGATTGAAAACAATGAATTAATGGAAGGGATTAACCAAGGAATGGAGTGTATTTATTCTTGACGTTTATCTCCATAGGTGACCCCAACTAATCATGGATTTAAATGAACTTAAACAGCTTTGGCGTGAAAACAAATTTTCTCCTAAGAAAAATTTAGGGCAGAATTTTCTTATTGACGGAAACGTTAGAGAAAAAATTTTAAAAAATTTATTATTAACAAAAAAAAGTGTGGTAGTTGAAATTGGCCCGGGTTTT
>JAHIZQ010000013.1 GCA_018814505.1 Candidatus Omnitrophota bacterium | reverse complement strand
TTCTCTATCGCAACCGCGGCCTGATTTGCCACCACGCTTAACAAAGCAATATCACTCTTTGTAAATTTGTAAAGCTTTGTCGTATAAACGTTAATGACTCCTATTACGCTATCCTTAACCATCATGGGAACACTTAACATCGAAACTAAATTTTCTTTCTCCGCAAGTTTCTTTTCTTTATACCGCTCATCTTTTAAAACATTATCAATGACTATTGCCGCCTTTTCCCTGGCAACAAGCCCCACAATACCTTCTCCGACCTTCAAAGCGCGGTCCTTCAGGTACTCCTGGCTTAAAGCTTGCGTCGCTCGGATTTTTAACTGCTTCGTATCAGGGTCTAAAAGCCATAACGCGCATATTTTCGCTTTCATAACACTGGCAGTTAAATTAACAATCAGTTTAAGTATGTCTTCTAGATAAAGATCCGAAGTAATTGCTTTACTTATTTTTGTTAAAGTTTCCAAATATTGAGCGTCAGAAGTATTTTTCATAATATCCTTTAAACAAGTGACATCATTTTCGCGTAAGACGGAAGTGGCCACATATTCTCAGGCAAAAGCCCTTCAAGCGCGTCAACCGATTCCCTCAAAATTTCCATATTACTTATGATTTCTTTAGTTACATTTTTATCTATATTTTTTTCAAGTTTTTCCGAAGTTGCTAATATTTTTTCCACATACCCTTTTATTTCTTTTAAGAGCTTTTTTGATTCGCCCAAACTCTTAGCAAATTTTTTGACACGATTAAGAGTACCTGCCAAATCACCAAGATAAGTGACGGCCGCGGGAATTATCATGGTTTTCGCCATTGTTAACATACATGTTCCTTCAATCTTTATAATTTTTTCATATTGCTCTCTGTAAATTTCATACCGCGATTCAATCTCTACTTTGGAAAGAACCGCATATTTTTCGAACAAACTAACAGCTTGTTTGTCTTTCAAAACTTTCAAAGCTTTGGGTGTAGTTTTCAGATTTAATAATCCGCGTTTCGCGGCTTCTGTCTCCCAGCTTTTACTGTAATTATCCCCGCTGAATATCACCCGCTTATGCTTTTTTACAATACTTTGAAGTATTTTCTGTAAAACACTATTAAAGTCCTTTTTTAACTTCGTTTTCAATTCTAATTCAGAACAAATATCGTCTAACGTTTTTGCCACAATAAGGTTTAATATTGTGTTCGGCCACGCACAATTTTGGTTTGACCCTACAGCGCGAAACTCAAACTTGTTACCCGTAAAAGCAAAGGGTGATGTCCTGTTTCTGTCCGTCACATCCCGCGGAAGCGGAGGAAGCGATGTTACCCCGATCTGAATGACTTTAGATTTCTGGGAACTTTTAGCGCCGCCCTTTTCAATTTGGTCAATTACATCCGTCAATTGTTCTCCAAGAAATATCGACATAATCGCGGGCGGAGCTTCGTTTGCTCCAAGCCGGTGATCATTCCCACTTGAAGCAATGGATGCCCTTAAAAGACCAGCATATTCATCAACTGCTTTAATTAACGCGCAGATTATTGTCAAAAATTTAGCGTTTTCATGGGGATTGTCCCCTGGGGATAACCAATTTTTGCCGTCATGTCCGCAAATTGACCAGTTATTATGCTTACCTGACCCGTTTACACCGGCATAAGGCTTTTCATGCAGTAAACATACAAAATTATGTTTTTCCGCAGTTTGTTTTAACATCTCCATCACCATCATATTATGATCCACGGAAAGATTCTGCTCTTCATAAACCGGCGCAATTTCAAATTGAGCGGGACACACTTCATTGTGCCTTGTTTTCGCCGGAATCCCCAAACGCCAAAGTTCCCAGTCAAGGTCTTCCATAAACGCCATTACACGGTTTTTTATAGCTCCAAAATAATGGTCACTCATCTGTTGATGTTTAGCAGGCTTTATTCCAAACAAAGTTCTTCCAGTCTGCATTAAATCTAATCTTTTCGCGTAAAGCTTTTTATCTATCAAAAAATACTCCTGCTCCGCGCCTAAAGTGACATACGCCCGTCCTTGATTTGTTTGAATACCAAAAATTTTTCCCAATCTGCAAAGCTGTTTGGAAAGAGTACTTACAGATCTCAATAACGGCGTCTTTTTATCAAGAACTTCTCCATGATAAGAATAAAAAGCCGTCGGGATACAAAGTGTAGCGCCATTTTTGCCTTCTTTTATAAATGCCGGGCTAGTGGGGTCCCATGCTGTATACCCTCGCGCTTCAAAAGTCGCCCTAAGTCCGCCGGATGGAAAACTTGAAGCATCAGGCTCGCCTTTAATAAGTTCCTCTCCTGAAAACTTAAGAACAACACCGCCTTCCTGGTCCGGAACAATAAAAGAATCATGTTTTTCCGCGGTTGTCCCCGTTAATGGCTGAAACCAGTGAGTAAAATGAGTCGCGCCTTTTGAAACAGCCCATGTTTTCATGGCATCCGCGACTTCATCCGCTATTTCATTATTAAGGGACTTACCTTCTTTT
>JAHIZQ010000105.1 GCA_018814505.1 Candidatus Omnitrophota bacterium | reverse complement strand
GACCCGGAAGCAAGATGGCTAAGGAAGGGTAAAAAATGTTATTTTGGCTACAAAGGATTTATAGCTACAGATACCAAGGATGGGTACATAGAAGTTGTACACGTTACATCAGCAAATAAGAGTGAGGTGCGGGAATTAGAAAATACTATACCAAAAGACAACCCCAAAAGAGTTTATGCGGACAAAGGATACGCGTCAAAAGAGAATCGAAATAAATTAAGGGAAAGAAACATCAAAGATGGAATAATGGAAAAAGCTACCAGGAGTAAAGGGTTGACAAGTTGGCAAAAGAAAAAGAATCGAATGATATCGGCAAAACGATTTATTGTGGAACAGGCATTTGGAACGTTAAAACGGCGGTTCAAGTTTACAAAAGCGGCGTACATAACGCGAATAAAAGTCGAAGCACAGTTCACTTTAAAAGCAACGTGCTTTAACCTGTTGAAAGCGATAAATAAAGTGGCCTTAGCACGGGGAATTTAAGAAAAATGAGCACATTGATAGATTTTGGAAACACAAGACTGACTATTTATACCAAAAAACGAGTGATTTGCTAAGAAATAATTGAAAATTTGAAATTTGTGCTAGTTCCAAGAGTTGTGCAGAGGTCTTCATAAATATTTACAGTATCAGCCGGAGTACGCTCTTTTTGTATTTTCTGAACTCCCATCGTTACAGCAAGCTTAAAAGCTTCAATTACATTTGGGTCTATTACCTTATCGCTCGAAAGCCCAACAACTTCAATTCCCACCAATCCGTCATTAACTCTTATAACTTCTAGAAACTTGTCGTTGTTTTTTTCTGCTTCTTTTATCCTGGAAAACTTAAATTCACACATCGCGTCTTCCACAGTTACCGGCAAATAAAACGCATTGTCCTTTCGCGAAATATTTTCCCACCCAAAACTTTTCAAAGAGTCTAACTCTATAAAGTGAGCCAAATGTTGTTTAATAATCGCTGAAAGGTCTTCTCCTAGCAGTTCATGATTATTTTTTTCCAACGCTTTAGCTATCGTAAAAAACAAAAAGGATTGGGCAAAATGAGGCTTACCAAAATCTTCCCTAGATAAACTGTACTCATAGCTACCTGCGTATCCGGTTGCGGGAGATTGCGGAAACGGCGAGGGCGTCCCCAAACACAACTTAATGTCTTCGGCCAAGCCATATATCGTTGTGTTGCAGATAAAGGCAAAAATTAAAAAGATTGCCACAACTTTAAAAATTACAAACTTCTTCGTTCTATGCATAGTTTGCCATCCTTTGTTTTTCCGTTAATTTTTTAATTTTTTTGACTTTTATTTGATCAGACATCACAAAAACAACCTTTCGTTGTTATTATGCTATTGCGGTTTTCTGTTTGGCATAAAGTGCAGTATAAAACATGCGCTTTTTTCTGTCAAGTTTAAAAATAAATAAATTTAAAAAAATCTAGATACTGAATAGAAAAAATACTGCACCGTTCCAGAAAATTAAGTATTACAAGATTAAAAGGAGGGCACTTCAATAGAAAAAATCTATCACAACACCATAATTGTCTATCCAAACAAAAAGACGCGCATTAAAAAACTGAAAAGTAAGTATTTCTCTCTTATTAATGCGTTCATGCTAAGCAAAATAAAACTTTTTTTATCTTCTTACCTTTATATATCTCTTTTCCCAGCTTTCGAATTGATTTTTTCGAACACTCCAAGGGGCTCTGTTGCCCCTCCCTGGCAATAAACAAACCTGCGCCAATAGCAAATAACACCTTCTACTATCCGAGTAATCTTTAACCTAATCTCCACATCGCCGAAAGAAGAAGCTTTTGTCTCTCTATACTATTTTAATTTGCTCAAAGATTCTATCCACACAGTAACATAGTTTGATTCTAAAAAATAATTACTATTATCACCCTTTAGTTTAAATCCGTTGTACTCTTTACCGTTTATTTCAAGTTCTTTACTAATGTCAAAATCTATGGTTTCACCATTGTTTTTTACAATACTGTACATAAAAATATTTTTCTCAGGAATTCTTTTTCCCGGAAACATTTTTAACGTAATATCCTTTATTTGTTTTATGATTTCTCTCACTTTCTGCGCGTCAAGTTCCTTTCCATTCTTATCTTTCCACGATGTTTCCCCCTCTTGAAAAAGAGAAGCATGTTGGACGTCTTCTTGGGCATCATTACTACTCTTTTTTGTGGTATTTACAATAACCATATTTTGTTTCTTCTTCACGTTTTTTATATTCAATTCTTTTATTTCCGATTCTTCTATACCTAACGGATTATCGATAAAAAAATCCGCGTCAGTTTGGTCTAAACTCTTAAAAGTATCCGCCGAAACAATGAAGTTACAACTAGCGCCTGAAACTTTAAAATAATAGTCATCCGCGCCTGTTACTTTTTCACCACGCGTAATTAAAATTTCACTTGTGTCATCCAGCATAATTTTCATCTGCCAATCTGTTTTATCAAAATAACTTTGCTGTGCGGGATCTGTCTGATTTTTCACTAAACTACTTTTAATTTCTATTAAAAAGTTTTTGATTTTTCCTTCGCTAACGCGAAAAGCAGAAGAGCGAGCCACCTCCCATTTCTTTTTACCATCTTGTGTTTTTCGAATTAGATTTAAAATGGTTTCTTTCTCACCATCTTGTGTTTTTGTTATTTCTATTGAAACAGTTTTATCAACATCAAAATCTGATAAATGTTTATCAATCCATTTTCCCCTGTCGAATTTTTCCGGTTCAACTTTTTCCCAAAACCCAAATTCCGATAAAAGATTGGTTCTTGTAACATAAACTTTCTCGCTCCCCTTTAATCTCACAAATTGTGTTGCCAATCAGGCCTTTCAGTACCCACAACAAGATGCACAAGTTCTTGCTCCGGAGTGCTTCGCAAAATTATATGCAAAGATTTTTTATCACTAATACCATAATCTTCAAAAATTTCAGCGTTACTTGACCTGAGTTCACCTTCCATTCCATTCACCTTGTTAATTAAATTCGTCAGCGCTTCCTTATTTACCGGCAGGTTATAATCACCTACAGTAACCCAATTTTCCCTGTCTTTCACTATGCTAATAGGCGGGGGCTCTTTGTCTGCCAAATCCCAGGTTAAATAGAAATCACACGAGGTTATATCATCAAGATTAAAAGGCGCGCTGATTATTTCCTGATATTTCTCAGTAACCGCCTCTTTAGGTTTCATGCTTTTCTTCATAACTACTACCATAAGCAAACACAAAAAAATTATCCCTAACATAATTAAAGTTTTAAATTTCATACTCCCACCCCGCTATCTATTACCAAAGCCTTTAAATAACTTTCTTTCTCTCTCCTGCGCCAGATAAATCTCAAGATCCCGGCAAAAACAACAATTAAAGGCACCAAAAATATTATTAGAAACCGGTACCACAATTTTCCGGCTTTACTGACATTCCTAATGGATCTATTAACTGGCTGATGGCTTCTGATGTTAACCAGTTCCCCGCCAAGCGTTAAAGCATCTGCAGAGTTCATGAAAAACATAAGCATACCGCTACTGGCTTTAATAATCTCCTCTTCAAACATTTTAGAACAACCCACAACTATAAGTTTACCGGGTTTAAGGTTCAACGGTTCTACTTGCTTGGTTTTTTGTTCTTCAATACTTTCGGTTTTTGGAATTTTCTCGTCAGACGATTTCGGCCAATCCGGAATAGGTTTATTTTTAAACGTGTCAGGAAATTGCCCCTCCAAAAGTACTGCAAGCGGGCTTAACCCTTTCGATCCGGGTTTAGGCTGGATATCAGAATTCGTTAACGTTCCGGGATGATAGTCAAGTAACCAGCTTTTTTTACTTGAAGTGAAAAGTATTGTTTTATCGAGATTATTACTTTTTATTATGTCACCATTAATGTCCAGGCTTGAACCCCAAAGATAAAATAGTGATGCCAATCTTCCAGTAATTGAAGTCTCCTGGTTCATTGTAGCCTGATCCACCATAATCTGAATAGGTACTTTTACCGGGGTTGAAACCGAAAACGGCCCAAGATTCGCACCGCCTGAAACTGATAGCATTTCACTGTTTTCATCCATTAATATCTTCTTGTTAATACTAATTCCGTAATTGGACAACAGTTCATTTAGTCCTAAAGAATTTTTTTGAGGAATAATTTCAATTCCTCTTCCTGGCAGGGCATTATAGTTGTAGTCGTACTCTTGAGCCGCTATAAATACATTGCCGCCTTCCGAAAGAAAACGGTTTATTTCATATCTTTGACGTTCGTTAAGTTCTTTGGGCGCGGCAACAATAAGGGTATCCGCGTTTTCGGGAATCGAATCGCCTTCATTAAGCGAAATTCTTTTAACGTCATAATCTTCATATTTAAGCATAGCTTCCAAAACATTGAATTTATCTTCACGGTAAGCAGACTCTACCTGCTGACCTAATTGCCTTAAAAGCGCCAGCATCTGCTCGTTCATTTTTTTCTCATGATATGGCGCCAATAACGCAATTACAGGTTTTTTGTCGCGTGCCATATGGTAAATTTTTGACACCAAGTTATATTCAAGATTGTACAGCTCTTGCGGAATTACTCTCGGAATGATCTCTTCTGGTTTTTCTTTATAAGCAATAGACATTGCCGAATAAATAAGTTTAATACCTACTTCATCCTGCTCTATGCTCTGCACCTGAAAAGGCACAATGCCCTTCTCTTGAACTATTTCTTCCAAAGAATTTTCTTTGGCTTCTTCAGAGCTTTCCGGCTGAGCGACGCGCGCGCCTTCCATGTGAAACACTTCATATGAAAGGTTCCCGCCGCCGGCAATTTTAAACTCATCCAGTTTGTCTTTTATGTCTTGCTCCAACGTTTTAAACGCTGTCGGCATTTTCTCCTGCGGTGAAATATAAAGTTTCACCTTTACCGGGGATTTTAAATCTCGAAGAATATTTTTTGACGCTGACGTAACTGTGTAAAGTTTGCCCTGTGTTAAATCATACCTACCGGCTGTTATGTCCGCGAATATAAAGTTAATTGCGACGGCAATACCTAACGAAATTAAAACAGCTCCTGAAAAAAAGAGTTTCGCTTTTGGCCTCATACGGTCTTCCAGCGAAAATACGTTTAAAGACAGAAAAAGCGTTATCATAATGAGAAAATATAAAACGTCTTTACCGTCTACCACGCCTTTAGCAAAACTCGTAAAGTGGCGCGTCATACCAAAATATTCTTTTAGAAAACTTCCCGCGCCGTTTATCCAGCCGTCAATTACCCCGGCTATAAAATCAAGCCCTGACAAATAAAAGAAAAAACATACCATCATTGCTCCAATAAACGCGACTATCTGGTCACGGCAAAGCCCGGAAACAAAAATACCTATACTGAGAAAAAACGCTCCTATAAAAATTGCCCCCAAATACCCTCCTATTATGGGGCCGATATCGGGTTTGCCTATCATAAAAAGCATTATAGGCACAAAAATTGTGCCGGCTAAAGTAATTAAATAAAAAACAAAACCCGCGGCAAATTTACCTAAAACAAGCTGGCTGGTTTTCATGGGAAACGTAAGCAAAAGTTCAAAAGTATTACCGTTTTTTTCTTCCGCCCATATCCTCATGGTAACCGCCGGGATGAAGATACATAGTACTATCGGTAGAAATACAAAAAACGCGCGCATATTCGCGTTTCCAAGAAGAAAAAATTCGGACATAAAAATTCCGCAGGTTAAAAGTACGAACACGATAATAAAAATATAAGCTATGGGAGAATTAAAATATGCGCATAATTCCCGCATAAAAACTGTTTTCCAATGGCTAATTTTCTTCATATATTACCTTTCCTTGTTTATACTCTTTTTGCGGCCTTATGTTCT
>JAHIZQ010000104.1 GCA_018814505.1 Candidatus Omnitrophota bacterium | reverse complement strand
GCGATGTGCCTTTTTTCCCGTGATAAGAGGAACTTCAACAATCTCCAGGTTTTGGATATTTATGTTAGGTAGCCTTTCCGTTCTTATTCGATCACTTATTAGCTCCATACAATTTATGTCTTGACCATTAAAATTTTTGTCGCGCGTTAATTTTTCTTTCACCAAATCTACTATTTGATGCTTATCAAAAATTCCTTTTTCAAAAGATTCTTTTTTTGCCGCAAAAGGTACACGTCTTTTTTGCTTATTAAATTTAAATTTCTCAAATATAAAATTAATGTTTTTTTTATCTTTGTATTTCAAAATAAGCTTAACTAGAATATCTATATCTTTTTCTAAATGTATATTTTCCGCGCAAAACAAATCGATATCTATCACAAAATTAATTAAATATTTTTTCTTTTCGTCTTTTTCCAGATCAATCTGGCCTGCCACAGCCAACACTTCATTGCTCCTACAATCAATACTATCTATCCTTCTTTCTAGTTTTTGCATTTCTATATCTTCAAAAGATTTCGTCAATTCTATTGTTGATAATGTTTCATCAGATGAACT
Organism: Candidatus Omnitrophota bacterium; assembly: GCA_018814505.1. GTDB lineage: Bacteria > Omnitrophota > Gorgyraeia > Tantalellales > Tantalellaceae > JBDRNE01. Next base: position 3,139 of record JAHIZQ010000104.1, on the reverse strand, counting down.
GGTATCCGGATAAGACAATCCTTTTTCCAATATTTGTCTTGTTTGTTTTTCCCCAAGTAAATCCATAAACTTATGAAATTTCTTTATTGTTTCCTTTGCATCTTCTGAGGTAAACTTGTCTTCCGCCTGGTTCAATTGCGTAGATTCAGCTAATGTCTCCGCTGTTTCTCCGCCGTAAAGATAGTTTTCAACTATTGCCACTTCTTTTGTTGAAAAATTATTTTTTAGAAGCAATTGTTTCAGGACATTAATGCCATCTTTTTCTTCTAGGCCTAAGGACCCCCTGGCACTATCATCTCTTATGGTAAGACTGCCTTTCTGAGACTCGGTTTCGAGTTCTTTCATGCGCACATTTCTTGCCCAAAAATATATTCTCATAAAAAGTCTGTCATTAAAAACATACTCCTGTAAGGTTTCATGTTCATAAACTTCTAGTTCCGCGTATTTATTAATCAAATCTACCAATATGTTGCACCCGATATCCCAAAACTCTTTCATTTCAATTGCATTCACAAAACTAGCCTTAAATCTCTTTTTTAATTTCTTTTTTACAGCCCCAACTATTGGTTTAATCTTTCTTAAAGTTGCACCAACTAACACCTCTTCAGAAGTTTTATTAAACATTGCTAATTCTCTAGCATGACCTTTCTCTTCTTCCAGGGTAAGCTTCCTTACCCGCAACACGTCTCTGTCAAAACCTGTTATATGATCAGGAATATTTTCATCAGGAACTCTCCAATTAGGAGAAATCAGTTCAGCTCTTTGTTCATCATAATAAAATATTCCATTCTGCGCGTAATACATTTTTAACGGGGGAACATATCTTACAAGAGCGCCTTTATAATAGTACGTCTGTGGGATTATTCCAATAAAAGAAAACAATTTTAAAATTTTAGCATTTTCAAGATAATACATGGTTTCATCAAACATATCCCGCGCATCGCTTCCTAATTTTTTCGCGATATCTTTATCCTCTGGACGCTCAATTATTCTCTGTAAAATATACGTCCCTATTCTAATAACAAGTTCTATTCTCGCGTTATAATCCACATCTCTAAATCCTGGAATCATTTCCGCGCAAATATGCCAGACCATCATATCTTTCGGCTTAAAATGTTGCTTTTCCTCAAAAGTTAATCGTTTAATAAAAAACCTTTTAAGAAACTCTTTCGACGCTTCGCTAAGCATATGGGCATTAACTAAAAGTTCCGGAATACTGTTTATCTCCACCATGCCATCGGAAGTTGTTTTTAATATCGCTTTGAACGAATGATTTTTAAACTGTATATTCAAATCCTTCTCGTACATTTCATTAAAAAGTTTGGCTTCTTCAATATCCGGTTTCTTTTTCTTATCTTTTTCCTCTTCATATAAAGATTTTAATTTGTTTTCTAAAAGTTTTTCATCAATTTTGCCGCTAGTAGCTAGAAACTTTTTTATAATACCTTTTCTGTCCTTTGCCTCAGGATCGTCAAGCAAAAGTTTCTGAAGCATATCACCTTCCATAAGAGCTTCTTCACGCCGTCTGTCTTCAGTCTCACTACTTTCTAAAGCATAAAAATTAACCTGTCTTTTCTGACCTAACCTATAAAGCCTTCTGACAATTTGGTCCCGTTCCTGCACAAGCCAAGGCTGATCTATTAAAACAGCGTCTGACGCGCCCGTAAGATTGATACATTCCCCTAAGGTCTGATATGTACATATTAGTATTTCCGGCTCAGTCGAAGCATTGAAGTCTTTTATCATTTGATCCCGCTCCTTGAGAATACCTCCATAAATACTTTTTACTTTATACCCCTCTAACCTGTACTTTTTATCAAGATCCTTCACTACATCAACTATACCGGTAAAAACTACTATTTTTCTCTTTTTCTTTTTCACAACATCACCAATAATCGCGTCTAATGCTTGGTATTTCGCGGAAAACGATTTCCTTTGCTTAATAGAGACATGATATATATTATCTTTCACTTTTATTTTATCGTCATCTCCAACAGTTATGATAGTTTTTTTAGTTTTTAATAAAATCTTTCCTCTTTTTTGCCGCGACATTTCAATCTTGTATTTAACCTCACCAAAATCAATATGACTGTATCCCGGAACATATTTAATTCTCTTTCCTGTAGTGGTACAAGTAAACTCTATTTTAGGAATAAGAGCGGTATCTACCGCGGCCCTATTCAGCATGAATTTTCGGAATAAACTATTTTTGTTCTTTTCAATAAAAGGATCCTTGTCAATATTATTTTTAACAGTTTTATAAAAATCCGCTTGCTCTTTAGACATAGCTAAAGTTTTTACTTCCATATTAAGTTTCGGCAGATCGCTGGCAATATCACAAAAATGTCTTCTTATCATGTGCTCTTTAAGCTCATCTCTCAAATGTGAAAAATCATCACCATCAAGAAACTTGTTTTTAAAATCATCTTTATCGGGAAACTTTTTTCTATTCATCCAATTCAAAAGATTAAATAATTTACCTGGTTCGCGTCCCACCTGCGGCGTTCCGGTAACAAGAACTTTATAGTCCGGATCAAAATCTTTCATAGCTTTTGCGCCAGCTGAATTGTTTCTAATTCTATGCGCTTCATCAAGAATAACAAAATCAATACCTAAACTGTTTATTTTTTCTCTAAGCTTGCGCGCGGTTTCTTCAATTTTCTTTTTCCTCTTATCTGGTTTGTTTGATTTGCGAGGGCTTCTTCCCCTTATAACTTCGAGACTACATATAATAAATCTTGCTTTTTTAGCCTTATCCATTTTTCGAGGATCATCAAGATCTTTTCTCGTTTTTATAACAAATACTTTCTGATCACCGCTTAAGTGTTCCTTAATCTGTTTTTGCCACACATATTCTCTGGCCACACGAGGACATACAATCAAAACTTTTTCCGCGCCCTTACCGTCATACGCGTTCACACTCGCGCCAAGCGCCTGAACGGTTTTTCCTAGTCCGGGTTCATCCGCTAATATGCATTTCCTTTTCTTTAAAATAAACTGTATACCGATTTTTTGATAATATTTAAGAGCCGCGGCTGTAGCTTTGCGAAATCCTTTCGGAGAGAAATTCTCAAATTGTCTATAATAATTTATAGCATTATTTATTCCTGTTTTTACAAAATCACTAACTTTGGTCGTT
>JAHIZQ010000103.1 GCA_018814505.1 Candidatus Omnitrophota bacterium | reverse complement strand
CGATCTCAATATTTCACGGATATCAGACTCTTTTTCTTCCAGTTTTTTGCCTTTAAGCACATTAACAACTTCTCTTACACGTACTTGCTTATTTGTTTTTAATGCCTCCACCGCTTTTTCATCAAACTCGTCATCACGATTGAATAAATCTATGGAAGTTTTGAGATTTAATTCAAGTTCTGCCAGCTTGGCAATATCTTCTTTTTCTGTTGTTTTCGCTTTTAGATCTTGTATCGCGCCCAAAAAATCTTTTCCTCTTTCTTCTCCTCCAGAAATCCTATTTTTAAATATTTCTCTATCTTTTTCTGAGGTTGGATTAAAATGAAAAGTGTAGTCCTGGCCACAAAGCGTAACAAAGTTCATTTTTTGCTGACCGCTTTTATCCTCATCTTTTTCCGCGATTACAGCTCTAGTACCAATTTTTTCTCCATTAACTGCATTAAAAAATTCTTCTAATTCCTCGTTCGTAACACACGGCCCTTTGATTTCGCTTTGATTGGGAATAACGTACTCCTGGCAAAAACTCTTTCGTTTTTCAAGCCAATTCTTCATAAACACTTTGAGATCTCCGCCTTTCAGCACAACATCCCCAAATATACCGAATAAAACAGGTTTTATTTCTGATAGGTTATGGTTATAAAAAAACAATTGCGCGGCAAGGGTATATCTACCGGTTTCAAGAATTTTTTCATAAGGCCTTTTTTTGTTGGTAAGTATTGCTATGTAGGGTCTTTCTTTTCCTTCCTGGAACTTTGGTTCAATAACAAGGTAGGAAAGATTGTCTTTTTGCATAAGTTCAGTGAGACCTTCTGTGTGGTAACCTCCCGTTATAAGCGCGGCAACTTTTTTGCCGTTTTTCCGCATTTTTTTGAGAGTGTTCCTGAACATAGCACTGTTTCTTGTCTCAGCATCGACATAAAACTTCATAGCTCCATCTATGTTTTCACCTATTTCTGAAAGCTCATATTCACCGGTAATTACTACTCCATGTTTTTCACATTTTTCTTTTATAAAACGCGCGTATTCTTTCGGTGAAAAATCCATATAGTTCTTTTGAAGGAAACGAAACTCTCCGTTATTTAGTTCCATGGAATAAAGCTGTTTTAAAAGCTTTGCCAGGCGGGTCATTTTATATAAATCTTTTTCCTCATTATTCCGGTACAACTTTTGCCGAATTATTTCTTCTACCTCTTCTATCTCATGATAAAGCCTGGTGAGTTCTACAGATTCGTACAGGGTAATATACTTCGTGAAATTAATAAGGTTTTCATATCCCTCGGAAGAAACGTTTCTTGTTTCAGCTAACTCAAGAAGATAGTTATGAAAAGTTCCCTGGGATATTTTATTCTGTTTAAAAGCAAGCGATTTTAGAACAAGTTTTTCAAGTTCCGGTTTCGCCATATTACTGCTAATTTCGTCTATGAGACGGCGGCGATCCGCGTTAGCTTTTGGAAAATCTATGATTTTTTCAAGCTTAATAGATTCCAATAGCTTCGAGATTTCGATATACCCGGAAACACTAATTCTATACTTTTCAATGAAAGACTCCTGAATTTCCCAATAATCTGAAAAACTCAACAACCCGTCTCTATGTTTGATGGAATTTTTGTTTAAAACGTTGAGATCTTTCGAATATATTTTCTCGCCCAAGAGGTATAACTGCTGAAGAAGATTTTTTAAATTACCGGTTTGCTCCGCGCGCATTTCCGCGACATGCTGAAAACTTTTTAGGTTCTTCGAATAGAGTTCATCCTCTTCAATACCATACAAACAAATGTTATCGTTGTCATTTGTAATGGTAAAAAATTCTCCAGCACTCATTTTGCCTTCTTGCATTAGAAAATCTGCGGCTTTTTTACGGATTTCTTTGTCCGGGCATGATTTAAGAATGGAAGTATCAATATAACCTTCCGCGCCTTCTACAGCGATAAATTCAAGGTCATAGTTAGTAACAAGCGAGTCTAATAAATTTGCAATTGAATATTGCGCGGATAAAGACGCGTGCGCGTCTTGGATATGCACAATCGTTTCATTGCCGCCATTTAAAGTCACTTCTTGGGTGTTCGCGATGTCGTATGGAATATCAAAACTTTTTTCAGGGATGGGATCTTGATAAAGCGTTTTAAAATTCTTTGCCTCAGCCCAAACAGGACGTCCGTTTTGAGACCAACCGGCCTGTTGATCCAGGAATAATAGCGTCAATGCGATACTGACGCATCTGATAAAAAAGCGATGCCTATTTTTCCATACCATGATGCCCTCATCAGAAGACAAGTCATCAGTTTTTGATATACTTCTTTCCCTGAGATTATATATCACATTGCACCTTCCTGCTTTTCTATGTCTTTTCAAACTTTTTCTTTATTTAACCCGTATATATTATATCATAGCCAAAGGAAAAATCAATATTCAGCTTTCTGGCTTTTTTTTTATTAACACTTGCGCGCGTCTTCACGCACCCCACTCTATTGTACTTAAAAGCATCTAATACCACTTCAAAAAAATACACATTTCAGATCCCGGATATCCCAATTTCATTGGGGTTCGAGATGACAATTAGGGCATTACCTTTTGGAAGCGGTATAAAGTGAAAAAGTTGCGCACAACAATCTAGCTCTTCCCAAAATGAAGGGTTCCGGTATCGCTATCTAGCTTTTCTCTTATGCTAATTTCAGTTTTTCTACCCTTTAATATCAAAACATTAACTATTTCAACATTAACATATGTTGATTTTAAGAAAGGTATTATATCCTGTTCCACTATACTCTGTCAAACAATAATTGGAGGGGACTTGGAGGGGACTTTTGGCATACTGTTAAGGTTTTTTGCCTGTGGAAAAAAACTTTTTTGGATGGAAAAATTTCTTAATAATACTGCTAAATTCTTCAAAAATCGAGTACATTGCCGGAACCAAAACCAAAGTCAGCGGAGTAGCAAATAAAAGACCGCCAATTACGGTAATCGCAAGCGGATTCCAAAGGTTTGAACCTTCACTTCTATCAAAAGCCATAGGCACTAATCCAAAAACCGTGGTCGCGGTTGTCATTAACACCGGACGAAGCCGGTCTCGCGCGGCCTGCATCAATGTTCTAAAAAGATTCTTACGCCGTTTTTTTAATTCATTCGCGTGCTCTACCAGAATAATACCGTTATTAACTACAATTCCTGCTAGCATCATCATTCCTATAAGCGCACCCATACCTATCGACGTTTTTGTGATATACAGCGCTCCCACCGCGCCTACCGTAGCCAAGAGCACTGTAACCATAATAATAAAAGGCTGTCTGTACGATTCAAAAATAGATGCCAAAACAAGATAAATCAACGCAATAATAACGCTAATTGTGAGAAGAAATTCCTGCTGAGTTTTAAGCAGTGTCGGATAATCCCCACCGACTTCGTAAAAATAGTCTTCCGGCATTTTTAGGTCTAAAAGTTCTTTTTTTAAAACTTCCGCGGCTTTCCCCAAAGGAAGTTCTCCGATATTCGCGCTTACCTGAATCATACGCGCCCGGTTTTTTCGCCAAATTTCGCTTGGGCCAAGGCTGTATTCAAAATTCGCGATTTGATCTAAAATGACCCTATCGTCTCCTAACTTCGAAACAGCAAGACTATGGATATTCTTTACGGTTCTTCTGTCTTTTTCCTGCATACGAACTATTGTTTCAACCTCTGACGCCCTTGTGTGATACATTGTTGCCCTCACACCTCTCACCTTAGCGTGAATCATATCGGCTATGTCTCGAGTCGAAAAACCTGCCTGCGCGCTTTTTTTTCTGTCTACCTTTAAATCAAGTTCCGGACGGCCTTCACGCATACGTATCTTTGTGTCTGTAAAGTATGGAATCCTACCCATTCTGGTAGTCAACGCTATGGCTATTTCACGCAAAACATCATAATTGTAACCAAAAATATTCAATATAATCTCTTTTGTTCCGACTTCTTGTTCTTCCTCAAAATATATAAAGGCTGGCTGAAGCCGCGCGACTTTTGGTCTCAAGCTCTCTATAACATCCCCAACCGACCTTTTTCTTCTTTCCAAGCTAACTAAATCAACATATATCTTGCTTGACCAGGCCTCTACTCGCGCGGTAAAATCTTTTACTTCCGGAATTTCTTTAAGCATATTTTCAACTTCACGCACAACATTATCGCTCGAATCAAGTTTCGCGCCTGTAGGAAGTTCTATAAAAATGGTAAACCTGTTTTGTTCAGTAGTACCTATGTACTCTTTCCCCATGCCGCGGTAAACACATATAGCGCCGACAAATAAAAGTATAGCTCCAAAAACAAAAAGAAATCTACGGCGAAAAACAAAGAGAAGTGCCTTTTCCTGTTTTTTGTAAAACGGTAGCAAGAATCCTTCTTTAACGCTTTCAGATTCGCCGCCTTTTTCAGCAATTTTTATCTTCGAACTCATGAGCGGCACTATCATAAGCGCGACAAAAAGTGATACGCAAAGTGAAAAAGTGACTGTCCACGCAACTCCCCCGTAAAGCATACTCATTGATTTAGAGACAAAAAGCATCGGAAGAAACACTATTACGGTCGTAAGCGTTGAAGCAAAAATAACAACATTCATTTCGGCACTGCCCTCGACCGCGGCAGAAACGTTGTCAAGCCCTTGTTCGCTTTTTGTGACGATGTTTTCAAAAACAACTATTGAGTTGTCCACAAGCATTCCAACTCCAAGCGCTAGCCCGAAAAGCGTAATAAAGTTTATTGTAAGGTCCATAACTAGCGGAATAAACATATTTGCTAAATCCATGAACCCAAATGTTATTATTAGCGAGATAGGAATGGATATCGCTACTATCAAGATAGGTCGGTGTTTTTTTAAAAATACGAGAAATAAAAGTAATCCCGCCAGCAAAATATACAGTATAATGCCAGGAACAAACATGGCGGTTAAAAGCCCAACCGGAACAATAACAGCCGCGTGACGACCAAGTTTCCCCATAAAAAGCATGAGGATAAAAATTATCATCACAGCGCCTCGAAAAAGGGAATCCCGTAGGTTTGATATAGACTTGCGGATAAATTTTGCCTGATTTTTGGTAACAACAACTTTTACATCTTCAGGCATTACTGTTTTTATGTTTTCTATTTCATCAAGTATTCTTCCTGAAACATTTATTGTATTTGCTTTTGATTCTTTCTGCACATAGACCGAAACTATGGGGTTGACATTCATACGTGCGTATGTTTTTGCTTCCAGATACGAATCCTTAACCTGCGCAATATCTTTAACCCGCACAACCGAACCGTTTAAACTGGTAGAGACAACCGTATTTTTAATATCATCAACCGTTACAAATTGCCCAATAGCCCGTATTAGTATTTTGTTTTTGCGTTGTTCTAACTCTCCGGTTAAAAGATTAAGATTATTTGCCCCTAAAACTGAAATCAGTTTGTTTAAAGAAACACTATATCTGTGTAAGGCTTTTTTATCTGCTTCTATCAATATTTTGCGTTCTCTGCCGCCTCCAATTTCAACATTCGCGACACCGTTAATTCGTTTTATTCTTTCTTTTATCTCTTCATCTACTAATTTGCGCAATTCTTCAGTTGTCCGCTTACGGCTCGTAACCGCAAATATTACAATTGGAACATCAGTTTGTGAAAACTGCGCGATAATAGGTTTTTCGGCTTCTTTCGGCATTTTTTCTTTTACTTTTGCGAATTTCTCTCTGACTTCCATTGCCGCGAGTTGCATATCAATGCCTCGGTCAAACGAT
>JAHIZQ010000102.1 GCA_018814505.1 Candidatus Omnitrophota bacterium | reverse complement strand
TCAAAGGTTCTTATTTCAATATTTTAGGTTTACCAATGCGGAAACTTAAAGATTTGTTCGAGGAAATAGGTCTGGATATTTTGGATTTTATAAAAAACTAGCGTAGGGGCGCTTCGCGAAGCGCCCTTAATACAAAAGATCAAGGCGGTTTACAAAATCGCCCCTACGGGTATGAAAAAACATTATACAATCCCATTTTTTATTCCGCACAAAGGGTGCCCTCATAAATGCATATTTTGTAACCAGAACAAGATTACAGAACAAGATGATGTGGTTACCCCAAGCGGTATCTCCCAAAAAATTGATCAGTATTTATCGAAAATGGATTCTAGTGATATTGAAGTGGGTTTTTTTGGCGGTACTTTTACGGCTTTGCCCCTCGAAATTCAGGAAAGTTTTTTAAAACCTGTTCAGCCGTACATTAAGAAAAAACTTATAAAGGGGATAAGGCTTTCAACGCGTCCCGATTTTATCGATAATAAAAAATTGATGTTTCTTAAAAAGAACAATGTAAAATGTGTTGAGTTAGGTGTTCAGTCAATGTCTGGCGAGGTATTGTCACGCATAAAAAGAGGATATACTTCGGATTGTGTTAAGAAGGCCTGTAAGTTAATAGTTGAAAACGATTTTTTACTGGGGTACCAGATGATGATAGGGCTCCCTTCTAGTACAAAAGAGGACGAATATTTAACCGCGAAATACGCGAAAGAATTAAATGCTAGCCAAGTAAGAATTTATCCGACAATAGTTATGAAGGATACTGTTTTGGCGGATGACTGGAAAGAAGGCAGATATGTTCCTTTGCCAGAAAGTGAAGCGATAAATATTTGCCGGAATATTATTGTACATTTAGAATCAAATGGCATAAAGGTTATTAGGTGTGGGCTTCATCCTTCAGAAGGCTTATTAAACGGCGAAAATTATTTGGCGGGACCGTTTCATCCGGCATTTAAACTGAAAGTTGAAAGTCGGATTTTTGCTTGTATGCTGGAGTATATTTTAAGTGACGTAAATCGAAAACCGCGGCAGATTTTTTTTAATCCAAAAGATGAATCTGCTGTTTTTGGGTTTTTGCGTGAGAATTATGATAAAATAAAGATGTTGTCCGGTGGGAATTCGGATTTTTTGAATAGCGACGTAGATGTAAAAAGAGGAACTTTAAAAATATTCGCAGAAGGCGAGAGTTTTCTCGTCGATCGAAAACTCATTGCTAGTCAGATTTTGCCTGAGGAATTACTTTAAATATAACGATTTTGTTATTTTGAAAGAAAAAATGATGATTATTCACGACAAAAGAATTCCTGAACAATACATAGAACTTCTTAAGAAAAAATTACCCGGGGTTGTATTCCTCCCTTTCCGGCCGTCTCGTCATGAGGATGGTGAAGTGTATGATTCAATATTATGCCATCCTGACATATATATATTTCAAATTGATAATAAAACGTTTGTACACGCGCCATGTGTTCCTGAAAAAATTTTACAAACATTAAAGGATCAGCAAATAAGCTTAATAAAAGGTGCTAGTAACCCTGGTGTTCTTTATCCTCAGACAGTTTTATATAATGCCGTGCGTGTGGGCAATACTGTATTTTGTAACGCGCAATATATCGACAGGGTAGTTTTAGAAGAAATAGAAAAAAGAAAATTAAAACTGGTGAAAGTTTCACAAGGATACGCGCGGTGCAGTGTGATGGTTGTTGGGGAAAACGCTATTATTACGCAGGATGAGGGGATTGCAGAAACCGCACGGAATGCTGGCATAGAAGTTTTAGTTGTTTCAGCCAGGACAATTGTTTTGCCGGGGGAGAAACACGGTTTTATAGGCGGAGTGTGCGGGATAAGTCCGAAAGGCATGATTATTTTTTTAGGTGATTTTAAATTGCATAAACAGGCTCAAAAAATCGAAGACTTTTTATTTGAACATTCGGTAATGTATATCAGTGCTGAAGGGTTGCCTCTTTATGACGGCGGCGGATTACTTATTGCTTAGCCGGTTTGTTGGTGTAGACAAGACCTGTCCGTTATGGTTATAGGTCTATTGCTAAAGATATAATTTTAACAGCTTTTTCTTTACACATTTTATTTCAAGGATGTATAATCAGAACAGATATAAAGGCGTATGTTTTTGACGAAATGGAGGAGAGGAAATGCAGACGAAATTCAAAGAAAACGAATTGGCGGACGAAATTCGTAGTTTCGAAGAAGAACGTGAAAATATCCGCAAGATTGTAGGTAAGATCGGCGGTAAACCTTCACATAAAGCGCGGATGATAAATATTATTTTTATTGTTTTGGTTTTAGGAGTATTCGCGATGTCAATAGTCTATGGCGGGAAAGTCCGGTTTTTTATGATAGAAATCGGAATTTTGCTTTTATCGCTTAAACTAGTTTATTTTCTGGAAGCGCATATGCGTCTTAATCATTTTCAGTTTTGGATATTATCTTCACTTGAATGGAGGCTTGATAAAATTGATAAACAATTGAAAAATTTATTACGGTCTCAGGAAAATGAAGAATAAAAATAATTTAAACGTTCTAAAAATTAGAAAAGAGAGAAATATGAGTAATGATCGTAAATTTA
>JAHIZQ010000101.1 GCA_018814505.1 Candidatus Omnitrophota bacterium | reverse complement strand
TTAGAAAGAAACTTAAATCGGCGAGAGATTATATAGAAACAATCCGGGGTGCCGGATATAGGTTCAAAGAGGCATAATTATGCGCATTAAAATTATATGGAAAATTTTAGGGGCGGAAATATTTTTAATATTAATCGCGATTTTTATTTTAATTTTTCAGTTACATCGCGGCTTGAAAATTATTATGAAGAAAAAATATCCGATAAATTAACAAGCAATTTACTGCTTGTAAGAGATGTTCTGAAAAACGATTTAATCGAAAAGAAGTATGATGTTATTCAAGCCAGAACAGAAAAGCTTTCCGAATTGTTAAATCTAAGGATCAGTGTTATCGATAAGAAGGGTGCGGTGGTGTGCGATTCGGAAACGGCTCCTGATTTAATGGAAAACCATGTGGATAGGGATGAAATAGTTGATGCGTATGAAAAAGGTATAGGCGAAAGCTCGCGGTACAGTGAGACGCTTAAGTTTTATATGAAATATATAGCAGTTCCGGTTGTTTCGGGTGGAACCGTGCAAGGCGTGATTCGTGTGGCCGTGCCGCTTGTAGATATTCAGAATGAAGTGGCGGTTATTCGTAGGGTTTTTGTTTTAGGCGGATTTTTAGCCATTCTTGTAACTTTAGCCATAGGATATTTTATTTCAAGAAAAATTAGCCTGCCTTTTCGTAATATGAATGATATGGCACGAAGTATAGCGGAAGGGGATCTGACTAAGAGAGTAAAAATAAAAACAAACAATGAGTTGGAAGAGTTAGCAGATTCTTTTAATCTAATGGCGGATGAGTTAGAGCGTAAAATAGCCAATCTAAATAAGATGAGTAAAATCCGGACGGATTTTGTAGCAAATGTGTCACATGAATTAAAAACACCGCTTACCTCGATACAGGGATTTATTGAAACACTTGAAGAAGGCGCAATTAACGATAAAAAAACGGCACGGAAATTTCTCGCGATAATACGCAAACACGCGGAGAGAATTAATAATATCGTAAATGACCTGCTTACTCTTACGGAAATCGAGCACTTTGAAGGAAAGATTGAACAGACAAAATTTGATATTAGATATTTGTTGGACGAAGTGATGTCGGAGTTTAACAGTATGCTTTCCCTGAAAAAACAGACAATGAATGTAGATTATAAAGGTACGGATTTTAATATCCGCGGCGATAAAGAAAAAATAACGCAGGTTTTTATAAACTTAATCGATAATGCGATTAAATATACCGGGACAGGAGGTCTTATTAAGGCTTCCATTTTTGACGTAAAAACAAATCTAGTTATAACTGTCGAAGATAACGGCATCGGGATATCTAAAGAGCATTTAGACCGGGTTTTTGAAAGGTTTTACAGAGTTGATAAAGCGCGGTCTCGTGAAGTTGGCGGAACAGGTTTAGGCCTTGCTATTGTGAAGCACATTATAATGCAGCAAAAGGGCGACATTGAAATTGTGAGCGATCTTGGAAAAGGTACCAAAATTACGATAATATTGCCGAAATAGAGGCGAAAATACTGGGGCTATTCTTCATCAAATCTTCACATACCTTTCACAGTCAATTCATCTGAAAAATATACACTACTCCTGAAAGCTAAAAATAGTAATAAGGGGGGATACGTATGTTTACAAAAGAATTATGTTTTAATCTAATTGGCGGGCTTGGATTTTTCTTTTTTGGCATGCAACTGATGTCGCAGGGGTTAAAGAAAATAGCAGGTGAAAGAATAAAAAACATTCTTCATATGGCGACCAAAGTTTCCGTTGTTGGGGTTTTAGTGGGAGCGGGAGTAACCTGCTTGATTCAATCTTCAAGCGCTACTACTGTTATGGTAGTAGGTTTTGTTAACGCGGGACTCTTGGTTCTAAAGCAAGCTATAAGCGTTATTATGGGCGCTAATATCGGGACAACGTTTACGGCGTGGCTAGTTTCGTCTATGGGTGTTTTTAAAATCACCAATTATGCTCTTCCGGTTGTTGGCATAGGTTTCGCCATGATGCAGTTAGGGCGAAGCAAGAATGTAAGTTTTTGGGGTCAGGTGCTTTTGGGGTTTGGTCTGCTTTTTATAGGCCTCTCTTTTTTAAAAGACGCTTTTGAACCGTTAAAAGATAGTCAGCAGGTTAAAGATATGTTTATTATGTTCAGCAATAATCCTTTGCTTGGTGTTTTGGCTGGGATTATTTTTACCGTGCTTTTGCAAAGTTCAAGCGCTACTATTGCAATAGTACAGGTGTTGGCATTTAATGGCCTTATAAGTTTTCCCGCGGCTATCCCGATAATCCTTGGCGACAATATAGGAACCACGATTA
>JAHIZQ010000100.1 GCA_018814505.1 Candidatus Omnitrophota bacterium | reverse complement strand
TACATGAAAATTTTGGCTAATCCTTTAGATGAAACTTCCTGGATAAGGGCGTTAACTTTGTGGCAGGGTATAGGCCCCGGATATGCCGCGAAGATTTATGAACGTTTCAAAAAAGAAGGGAAAAGTATAAACCAGTTTGTTTCTAGTGATGTGTCTGGTGTTTTTCCTGTAAGAGTTCAGGCTGGATATTCGGTTTTTCAAAAAATCATGCGGGCGATAACTTCAGAGATAAGTGGTGAGACGGATATCGCTGACATTGTAGAGCGAATACTGGATTCAGGGTATGAAACACATGTTTTAGCGACATATGAAAACGCTAAAGAACGAATTGATGATATTCGTGAACTTGTGAATTTTTCACATGATTATGAAAGTGTTAAGGATTTCATCAATGATACGTCTCTTCAGGAAGGTTTCAAAGGAGAGACAAACGCTTTTTCGTTTTCGGAAGATGCTGGAGAGCTTGTTCTTTCAACTATACACCAGGCAAAAGGATTGGAATGGGACGCGGTATTTCTTATAGGGCTTTGCGACGGGCAGTTTCCTCATTCAAAATCATCAAATAGCGACGCTGAAATGGAAGAAGAAAGGCGTCTTTTTTATGTTGCCGTTACAAGGGCGAGAAAGTATTTGTATATGGTGCATCCCGCCTTGCGCTATGATTATCAATTAGGTACTGTAAGCGCGCCGCGAAGCCGATTTTTAGAAGAACTTGCTAGTGAAGGATATGAAGTCTGGCGAGCAAGTTCCGGAACGCTTGATTTGGAAGATGAACTGTAAATAGGGACGTAAATAGGGACGTCACCCATTTATTAAATAACAGAAAGTGAGTAAATAAGTTTTTGTATTTTAATAAATGGGTGACGTCCCTATTTAGGCGTCCCTATTTAGGAGGGGGGTCTTGTGTCAGAGAAACAGTTTTCAGCCGGTGGTATAGTAATAAAAGGCGAAGAGTTAAATTTAAGGATTCTTTTAATAAAGGATAGGTTTGGCTATTGGACATGGCCGAAAGGGCATGTTGAGAAAGGTGAGACTCGAGAAGAGGCCGCTATCAGGGAAATACGAGAAGAAACAGGTCTTAAAAAACTTGAAGTAATGCGTGAAGTAGGAAAGCAGGAGTATTATTTCGAACATGATGGGAAAACGATATTTAAGACGGTACACATTTTCTTAATGAGATTTTTTGGCGAAGAGCCTTTAAAAATCCAAACACAGGAAATAAGCGACGCAAGGTGGTACATGCCGGAACAAGCTTTAGAAACCATACAGTATGAAGGTTCAAAAGAAATTATCGAAAAAGCTCTGACCTTAATATGAAAGTTATACCGCTGAATAGACATCAGCTTCCAGTTCATAGAGTTTTTGCAATTCTTGAGGATTTCTTTTAATCATTTTGGGCAGGATGTACATTATTTTTTCTGCTTGCCAAGTTAGTATTTCTTCTGGGGTAAGAGGGGTATCTGAAATTCTAGAATAAAATCTTTGTAGGGTTTCATTATCAACATTAAACGCTGACATTATGGTTAATGTCAGAGCTTCGAATATCGGTAGAGATATTTCATTATTTGTTAAATCATCATCTATTGCAGTTATCCATGATAATCCTTTTAAACTGTCAAATCGGCCATGTATTATATTTGAGTGTTTGCCTACCAAAAAGATATTGTGCTTAAAAACTTTTTGAGTTTCTATAAGTACATTTATTTCTTGTGATAAGCGTCCTGTTGAACCTGTACGTCTCAAGACAACGAACTTGTCTTCAGGAAAGAGCAAGTTGCCGTTATAATCGGTCATGTTTTTAAGCCCATCTACAATTTTCCATAAGGGCATGAGTTCTTTTTTCTGCATTTCGCCGAGGTCTGAATCAAAAGCGAATAACAATGTTTCTTCTGGATGTTTGTTTCGCCATTCAATAAGGTTATGTTTTAAAAGTTTAGCGCGGTATCTAAAGCTGGACTCAAGGGGTTCTTTTGCTTTTACTGTTTTTTGTGTGCGTAGCATTTGCTCCAGGTTATCCGGTGAACTTTTTTCTGTCAAGTCGTCTATTTCTTTTGTATGCTGTAGCATGCTTGAAATTTGTGATTGTAACATTATGTATAATCTCTTTGTGAGACCATCATGAGAATTTTTTTCGATTTGAATTACTACATCGCGATTGTTTTGTTCGAGAATTCTACGCGCTTTTTGTATTTGACCCTGATTTAAATATGTTTTCGCCAAATTCTGCAACTCGTGTGCCTTTGCATACGGGTCATGTAATCTATTAATAAAAAATTCAACTTCGTTATATTCTTTTTTCGCATATAAAATAACTAAGATGGCCATCAAAATGCCTTCATTGTAATAAGTGTTTAATTTCTCTTTAAGCATATCAATAATTACGTTTGTTTTATCAGGGTAGATATTGTGTTCTATGTAAAAGTTTGCTACATGCGCTAAAAGAAGTGCGCACAAACCTAAGTTAGTTTCAGTTGTTTTATCTGGGTTAACCTGGTCATGTTCCATGTAAATAGTTTCAAAAATTTGATGAACTTCTTCACAGATTAGTTCTAGGATAGGTTTATTGTGCAAGGATTTATTTTTGGAGTAGTTAGATAGTTTTTGTAATAGGTTATTTTTCCTAATTAACTGTAATAAGTTATTGTATCCGTCAAGTTGTGTTCGAGTATCATGGGAATCAAGCTGATTTATGATTTCTTGAAGAGGTTTATGATGAATAATAAAGTCAGGGGCATCCGAAAGGACACTTAAATATGATTTTAATTGGAAGTATGTAGTAATGTGATCAATTATGTCTTGTTTATGTTTTTTTAGATTAGCAAATATTTGTAAAGCATTTTCTGAAGGTGTTAATTCTGTATCGTGAGTTCCTATTTTGACCATTATATTGACAATTTTTAGCGCTTTTCTAATTTCACTGTTTTTTATGTAGAAGACAATAAATTGTGCAAGGTTTAGGGCGGCAAAAGTTAATAATTTTTGTCCATTGTCATTTGAAATGATAGATGGGATTTTAGGGGCGTAGCCAT
>JAHIZQ010000099.1 GCA_018814505.1 Candidatus Omnitrophota bacterium | reverse complement strand
GGGAAACAATTATCCGCACTTTTGTCTTTTCCGCACCCATACCCGCAATAGATAAAAGTGCAGAAACATTTACATTCTTAGGAAACCCTTTTACCGCCTCAATTGCGTTGCCTTCAAATACAATTGTTTCTGTCGTGAAAGTATCCACATTAATATTGTTTTCCAAAAGATAAGGAGCTCCCTTAATCGAACGTGGAGCTTTACGCGTAGTCAGCGTTACTTTTTCGAGTCCACCAACATTAAAAGATTTAAGCCCGTCTATAGCCGCGATAGCTCCTGAGGGCAGAATAACAATTAACCCTTTATTCCGGGCCATATCAAGATAGTCTTCGTTACCTAAGAGGCCGCCTATACTCATAACCATAAGATCTTTACCTTCTCGTAGCACGTTTTCAAAAATCGCGGAAACAGCACCAGCTGACGCGGCTTCAATAACAAGGTCTGATTTCTCAACCAGGTCTTTCATTGACGTTGCGATTTCAACATTGTTGAGTTTATCCGCCAAAGTTTTCATTTTATCTATATCGCTGTCAAATAGAATCAGCTGGTTTATGAATCTGTTCAAATGGCTTTCGGCATATTCAGCAAGACACTTCCCTATAGCACCCGCGCCAATTATGCCTATCGTTTTGTTCTCCATCATTTTCCCCTTCGGCTAAGACACCGCAAGCATTTTTTCCAAAGCTTTACGGGCTTTTTCCGTAACATCGTTTGGAACTTCTATTTTATATACTTTTTTCTCAAGAGACCTCACTAGCCACCCAAGAGTCGTCAGTTTCATATTCGCGCATATAAATTGTTCGGTAGGAACATAAAAATTTTTGCCAGGATTATCCCGTTGTAATTTATAGATAATTCCCAGTTCCGTACCGATAATAAATTCTTTTGATTCAGAATTTTTAACATATTTGATCATGCCCGCGGTACTGCCGACATAATCAGCTAACGCAATAACTTCTTCCCGGCATTCAGGATGGGCGATAAATTCTGCATCAGGATGAAGCTTCTTTGTTTTTAAAACCTCATCGGCTGTTAATCTCATATGAACCGTACAATAACCATCCCACAAAATTATTTCTTTATCTCGAACATGTTCTGAAACATACCTCCCGAGATTTTTATCCGGAACAAATATTATTTGTTTTTGTTTTAAAGATTTGACAACATTAATCGCGTTTGAAGAAGTACAGCAAATATCACTTTCAGCTTTTACATGCGCGGTAGAATTAACATAACAGACAACCGCGGCAGAAGGATACTCTCTTTTTTTTTCACGAAGTTTTTCAACCGTAACCATGTCGGCAAGCGGGCATCCCGCTTCTTCTACCGGCAAAAGTATTGTTTTATCCGGACTTAGCATATAAGCGCTTTCCGCCATAAATTTCACGCCGCAAAAAACAATAATTTTCTGAGACGCTTCTTTAACCTTACATGCCAACGCATAAGAATCACCCGTAATATCGGAAATTTCCTGTATTTCATCTCGCTGATAATTATGAGCCACAATTAAAACGTTATTTTTTTTCTTTAAATCCAAAATTTTTCTTTTCAGGTGTTCCTTGTACTTAATATCAAATTCCGGTTTATGCATCATTATTCCTTTTGTTAGTTACCCTCCACTATTAACCATTACGGGAGGACGCAAGGCCCTCCCCTACAATATTTTATCCATTGTCCATTTATGATTCACCATCTACCACTACGTTATCAATAAGACGCGTGTTTCCCACAAAAATTGCCACAGCTATAAGGGTCTTTTCTTTTATTGTTTCAACCGGTTGTAAACTTTCATTGTCAACAATCGCGATATAATCAATTTTGATATCTTTTTCCGAGATTAAAATCTGCTTTATTTTACGAAAAATCCGACTGGAACAAACTTCTCCCTGTTCAACCATTTTTTTTACCGCGCATAAAGCCTTATAAAGCGACAAGGCTTGAATCCGTTCGTTTTCGGAAAGATATGAATTCCTTGAACTCATTGCCAATCCGTCATTATCCCTAATTATTGGCATAACACTAATACCAGTACTAAAATTCAAGTCACAGGCCATCCGTTTAATTATAACCGCCTGCTGAGCGTCCTTTTGCCCAAAATAACTCATATCCGGCTGGCAAATATTAAATAATTTGGCCACTACTGTTGTTACGCCTCTAAAGTGTCCCGGTCGCGTAGCACCGCATAAACAATTAGCTAATTTAGCATCAACTTCAACATAAGTCGCTAAACTGTCTGGATACATTTCGGCATTTGTTGGCGCAAAAAGAACATCAACGTTAGCGGATTCTAAAATTTCGCGATCTCTTTTAATATCTCGCGGATATTTGTCGAAATCTTCACCGGCAGAAAACTGTTTTTTGTTTACAAAAACACTTACTATTACAACATCACATTCATCAGCGGCCGCGCGAACAAGACTTAAATGACCTTCATGCAAACTACCCATGGTGGGAACAAGGCCTATTGTTTTACAATTTCTTTTCGCGTTTTTCACATAAACGCCGATATCCTGAATTGCTGTAAAAAATTCCATATTATACTTTATTTGCGTGCATCACAGATTGCAAGCCTTCATTCAAAACAACCTGCCAACATATTTTCATAAATTTCCGAAACTGTTTTCTTATAAACCGGGTGAACCTCATCCGGAGCGATTTCAACAAGACCCTTCAAAACAAAATACCTTTTATGCATACGCGGATGCGGAATTATAAGTGTTTCCGTATTTATAATCGCATTACCATAAAACAAAATGTCTATATCAATTATTCTGGGATAATTCCTTGGACAGGAACACCGTCCCATTTCACTCTCGATATTTTTTAATGTCCCTATTAAGCATCCGGGTGAAATTGTCGTTTTTATCTTAACAACACCATTTAGATAATCTCCCTGAACCGGGCCATCGACAGGTTTGGTAACATAAAAAGTTGACTTCTCAATTATCTCAATGCCGTCAACACTCGCAAGCTTTTTAACCGCCAACTCCAGATGTTTCTTTTTATCTCCAAGATTCGATCCTAACCCCAGATATGAAACAGTCATAAGAAAATCAACCTTTTTATTTATCGTTAACTGAAAAACTCTGTTTTAATACGGCTGACTACTTCTTTTAACTTATCTACGCCCACGGTTAACGCCATACGCACATATCCTTCTCCGCTTTTGCCAAACCCAATTCCCGGAGTAACAATTATATCCGTTTTTTCCAAAAGCGCTTTTGCCAAAGACGCGGAATCATATCCTCCAAAAACCGGAGCCCATACATAAAATGTCGCTAAAGGTTTAGCTACCTGCCAACCTACTTCGTTCAATCCGTCAATAAGAGCAGACCGGCGCAAAGTGTATTCTTGATTAAATTCACGTTTTATATCTTTACTGTTCCTTAAGGCTTCCATCGCCGCAATCTGTATGGGAGTAAATATCCCAGAATCAACGTTTGACTTGATCTTGGCAAGCCCGGCTACAATATCAGCGTTCCCCGCCGCCATACCTACCCTCCAGCCGGTCATATTAAATGTTTTTGAAAGCGAATGGAATTCAACCCCGACTTCTTTGGCTCCGGGAAGTTCCAGAAAACTCGGAGGATTAAACCCATCAAAACTTATTTCTGTATAAGCCGAGTCAGCGCAGACAATTATTTCATATTTTTTGGCAAAATCTATAACTTCCGCATAAAAAGATTTGTCACATACCGCGCCAGTAGGGTTATTCGGATAATTTAAATGCATTAATTTGCATTTCCTCGCAATGCGTTCATCAATATCCTTTAAATTCGGAAGAAAGTTGTTTTCAGCCTTAAGTGGCATAAAACGGGCTTTCCCACCGGCAAACAAGGTTCCGGAAGTATATGGCGGATACCCCGGGTCAGGAATAAGCACTTCATCTCCCGGATTTATAAAAGCAAGCGGAATATGCGCTATCCCGTCTTTTGAACCTAAAAGCGGCAGAATTTCCGTGTCCTGATCTAACTCAACATTAAACCGTTCCTTGTACCAAATCGCCATTTCTTTTCTTAAGGCTTTTAATCCTTTATTTAGAGCATATTTATGTGTTGTAGGATCAGTGCTTGCCTCCTGCAGTTTTTTTACAATGAAATCCGGCGTGGGATTATCAGGGTCACCCACACCCAAATCAATAACTGGACGACCTTCTCTAATAGCTTTCTGTTTTGCTTTATCAATCTCTTCAAATAAATAAGGCGGCAATTGTTTTATTCTGTCAGCAAACTCCACTTTCATACCAAAAACTCCCTTCGCTTTTCGTATATCGTTTGTCGCGTATCGTATATCGATATCCAGTTAACCGGTTATCCTATCCCTAATACATCACGCATAGTATATAGTCCCGGCTTTTTTCCTACCACAAACTTTGCCGCTTTGAGAGCTCCAACCGCGAAAACATCTCGGGACTTAGCGTCATGCCGTATCTCGAGCCTCTCAAATTCATTCTCAAAAATAATACAGTGATTACCAATAACTTCACCTTTTCTAAATGCCTCAATAGGAACTCCCGCACCGCAGGCCTCCCTAATAACTTCTGCAATCATCTTAGCAGTACCGCTTGGCGAATCTTTTTTATGCACATGATGAGTTTCGTCAATTTTTACAGCAAAATCGTCCTGTAAAATTTTAGCCGTATCATGAACAATTTTAAAAAGCACATTAACGCCAACTGCCATATTCGGCGAAAACACTATTGGTATCACCATAGCCGCTGAACGAATTTTTTTCTCTTCTTCTTTCTTCAACCCCGTGGTACCAATAACCATGGGCACTCTTTTTTTTCTACAAATTTCTAAATGCTCCATGGTTGACTCCGGCAAAGTAAACTCAATAAGACAATCCGTTTTGCCCAGCAAGCTTTCTATGTCAGGGGAAATAATCTCGTTAGCGCCTTCTATCCCAATAGCATCACTTATTTTTTTTCCG
>JAHIZQ010000098.1 GCA_018814505.1 Candidatus Omnitrophota bacterium | reverse complement strand
CCTTCCAGCGCGTTGCTGGAATACGTAAGTCCGATACGAAAATATTCTTTGATTTGATGGTTCATCTCATCAGAAAACGGGCGCATCTTATTAATCTTTGCCTGAGCCGCATCGACCTTATTTAATATATCTTTCATATGTCCCCCATCTTTACTGGCTTAAAAGCCAAAAAACTGCTATGAATTTACCGTTAAGCTTTCTTTCAAACTCACGATAGCGTTCTTCTCCGCCATCTTTCCCACCTTTAAATATAAAATCACCGAAAAAAATACGGTGTCTTCCAGTTTACCCCTCTCGTTCGTTTCCAGCCAATACAAGTATCATGTAACCCCGCCCTCAACGATTTTCTTCAACTGTTAAAGCGCCTCGGCGTGTTTATCGCTTCCCATCTTTGTGAGATTATCTAATTTCCATTTTACTGCCGGCATATCCTGAACGCCTTTAACGCCCAGAAGATCCCACTTTGGCGCTTTTTCTTTAAACGATATTAAAAACGCGCGCTCATCATCCGTTATTTGTTTATTAATTTCATCAACTAACATTTTTCTGACGCGAACTAATTCCTCATATTCCACGTCAAAGGAAGCCATGCCAGCGAACTCTTTATCAAAAACCGGTTTCATGTCCTTAAAATTCGGTGACAATAACTCTGCAATCGGACGATTATGGCTTATTAGATAAACAAGGAATGATTTTCGAACTTGTTCTGTAATCCCTTCGTTTTGTAGAAGTAACATTATGTCAAAGATGTCCCGCGGATGTTGTCTATCAAGAGCTGCGCATATTTTCGAACCGTATAGCTCAGAAAATGCCAATGTCTTTGTGGTCACGAATTTCTCAAAAACTTCTTCAGCTTTTTTGCAAAGATCTCTTTCCTCTGGCCCGAATAAAGACCCTCGAATAACATTATTCGGCTCAACTTTAACGATAGCATTTTGCTTTTTAACATAGATTTTAGAAATAAACCCTTTTGCCGAATCCACTTTCTCCTCTATCATCACGGAAGGCATACTTGAAGAAATGCGGCTTGATATTGACTTAAGCTGATTGCTAATAGCTTCAAGTGTTTCATCGCGCGGGCTCAGGCGCAAATATGTGAGATCTATATCGACGGAAAGGCGCGGCATGTCGCGAACAAAAAAGTTTATCGCGGTTCCTCCATGTAACGCGAAATCCGTATCTTTAGTCATATACGGTAGAATTGATAGTAAAAGTTCTGCTTGTTGATGAAATAAATTTTTATTCATAATCTCCTTATTTAGGAACAACTATTTTGTACTTGCCGTCATAATAGCCATTACTGCAAAGGGATCTTTTCCCTTTTCCAAAATCTACTTTTTCTAAGTCCAGTTTTTTTACCCAAGAGTGATCATGCTTCTCTGCTAAATACATAAATAGCCTTTTTGTCTTTACCGATTTGCATTTTTCTAAAAGTTCCTGAACGAGGCTCGGCCTGAGCATCGTAAGACCCGACATTATCTGATCCATCTCATCAAATGACTCTCTATTAGGAACGTCATAACACAATTCCATAGCGGCTCTTTCTGACGAAGATATCTTGATCTCATAATTACCGAAATTATATGTTGTCATCCCCAATTCGATATCTTTCCCGAAAAGTCCAGTCATTACATAACGGACAGACACTTCCCACTTATAACTTTTAAACCATGCGGGAAGTTTTTCATTTTTAGATCCAAAAAGAACGATCTTTGTTTGTTTTAAATTTGCCGGAAGATAATGCGCGCTACCTTGCAATTGAAGCGCTGTTTTTCCAGCTGGATGAACGGACATATTTAACTGTGCTTGAAGCGTGTAAAGGCCGCCGCTCCAGTCAACATTTTCATCTGCCCGCTTAAAAGCTCCTTTTCCTATACGTTCTATCCATCCGCTTTTAACATACGTTCCGGCTAATTGGCGATACACACTTTGCCCCTCTAACCAAGAAGAAACAGCAACGGTGTTCTTAGGCCAGTTAGCGAGCAATTTGTTTATTATACTTCGATTTTGTCCATTCATAATAGTCAATTTAGCATAATTATAAACCAATGTCAAGCATTTTATCTATTTATCTTACAAACGAAGGTTTATTTTACAGCTATACCGTAAACATAGGCTTGTCATTTATGCTGTTTTTTAAACTGTTAACAGTCTCATACCTAATGTTCACTAATTAGTGAACATTAGCAAAAAGTGAACATTACAGATCTGGCAGGGCTAAATGTCCGCTCGCCAGTGGACATTTCAAGGTAATGGACATATTAAAGCGCGCCCGACACCCCTCTTTCTCCAAATTTCGATATAACCCATTATTTTAAATCAGTTATATCAAGAATGCGGGCGATTTTTGTCACAAAAAGTATGCGTGTTTTGCAACATTCCCCCTATTGGTAATATTCGTCTTTCTCCCAATTGACGGGATTGTTTATGATGTATTCACGGATACGGTTAAGGTCGGACTCGTCACGGATGACGTGTTCGTAATAATTGCGTTGCCAGAGGCGGGCATTAAATGCCGGCCAATTGTTGGATTTCACACCATCGCAATATTGTTTTGTTGTCATGGTTTTGAACCGATGAACCACATCCGATAACGATAACGCCGTAGGGGCAACCCCCTGTGGTTGCCCTGTATCATGATCATATAATTTCATATTACAATCACCCGATTGTTTATTATCAGGGCGGGCACAGGGCCCGCCCCTACGATCATGATTATTCCATGTATGTGATTGGGCATAATTTGGAAATGATCAATATCAATCCCATCATAAAATTGCGGGATTTGATCCCATACACGTTGAACCATATCCCCGGCGTCATTCAATATCATTTCACCATCCCGAACATCCCCAAACACGCATTTGCGATCGTTTACGCACACCGTCACATAATACGCTCCTTGTTGCGTGTAATCGTAATTCTTTAACCTTATTGATCTTCGGTTTCCGGGCATGGTTCCTTCCGTCACAAAAGGGCAGGCACAGGGGCCTGCCCCTACTCAAACAATGATCCTGCTATCGTTTCCATTGACTTACTATAACGCGGCCAACGGCCAACCAAAAGTTTTCATTAAAACTTTTGGTTGGTGTGCCCGCCGTGCGTTGAGGGAAATCTCGCAGAGATTTTCATCAACTCGCTCGCACAAGGGCCTGACAACTTGGTTCTTATCCAAATCATTCGTATACCCTGTATTATAAGCCCCATCCCGACATTTGATAATGTAGGTATAAAACATAGACCCGCTACGTTTATCAATCCTTTTCATAACTCTTGCATTTTAAAATATTTAGATATGGTTATCAATGACGAATCAGGGCGTGGAATACCCCGCCCGAGAGGTATCAAGCTTTCTATCTCCTTAATAATTTTTTTGCTTCCTTTGCCGAATCTTTTCCTCCAGATATCGGTTTTTATCACGCCCGGAGCGATGGCATTCACCCTAATCTTAGTAAAATTATGTCGCCCAACTTGCATTTTACGTCTTTTGCAACGACAGGGCACTTTGCTATAAAAAGGAAGAACATAGGACCTTTAGAATCTGATAACGCTTCAAAGTTACCTTGCCCCTTACTAATAATCATATCAGCTTGTTTAAACGTCTTTAAAAATTCCTTTGAGCATAAAGAAAGAATCGTCCCCGGAGCCGATAACCCCGATGAAACAATTTTAGCATATTTTGAAATTCCCGCCTTAAGCGCGTCTTTTTCTAAAGCATCATTTATAATCGGTTTCCCTTTTATTGCATAAATAATGTTTTTGGTTTTATATGTTCTTTTTATTTCTTCAATTAAAATTCTGTCAAAAACAACTTCACCGGCATTATCTGCCAAATAAAGAATAGTTTTGGCTTTTTTAATTTCCCGTTTAAACTTTGCATAGTTAAATATGGATTTATTCTCTTTTTTGAGAGTTTTATTTTCTTTTTTTAAAATTTTATCAATTTCCTTTTTTACGTTTAGACTGTTTTTCACACCATAATCGATTATATTACCCGCGATAGCTAGTTCAATAGCTGTCAACAGTTTATCCTTCGAACACGCTACCTTTTTTTTAAGACGAGGATAAACTTTTAACGCGAGATTATTACTTTTTTCTTTTACCTTAGCGTACGGATCATCTTTTCCTGTTATTTTTTTAACAATAGCGTGAACTATCCTAGCCATTTCAGGAGGGCTGGAACTTAAAGAAAATTTCGGTAAACTTAAAGCGACTTCGTCTAAGATTTTTTTTTGAACTTTACTGCTCGCTCCCGACAATTTGCTAGCCTCAAGAGCTTGTTTAAAAAAACACGGTATGCATTCCAAATATGTCTTCATCTACATCCAGCCCTATCCACCCTTTCTCAGAGTTTTATGAAAGCTACAAACAACCCTTCTTATCCCCCTACCAGTACCGCCTTTTACTTTTACAATAACTATCTCTTTAATATCCTGCCTTATCACATATTTCCTAACGCATCCTGAGCCGCCGCGACAACCGGGTACATTGTAGGGGCAGATGTTAAATACGGATGTGTCGCCATTTGCAATGTTTCGAGTTCCGTTAGAGAAACTCTTTGTTGAATTGCCATACCTATAATATTAATCACCTCGCCCGCTGATATGCCGCCTGCAACCTGACCACCCATCAAAACACCCGACTGTTTAGAAAAAATAAGTTTTACTTTTATTTTACTAGCTCCAGGGAGGCTCCCAGGATGTTTGTCAGCACTTTCCGTACTTCCCGTAACAATCTCAAACCCTTCCTTTTTAGCGCTCGTCTCCGTGAGCCCGGCGGAACCTAAAACCAAACCATCCACATAAGTCGAATAAATCGCTATCGTACCTTTATTTTCACGAATAACTTTTAAACTATAAAGATTAGCTCCAGCAATTCTTGCTTCAGCTGTCGCGGTTGATGCCAACATAACAGCCGTATCTTTCCTCGTATAAAAATCGCGTTTACCGGCACAGTCGCCAACCGCAAAAATATCAGGGTCAACCGTACGCATATACTCATCCACCCAAATGCCTTTTCCTCTGCCTATGTCAAGTGCCGCGTCAACGGCTAAACTAGTATTCGCGAAAGCGCCCGTACCCAAAACAACACTGTCTATCTCTATTTGTGTACCATCCGCAAATTTCGCCCTTTCAACTTTTTCTTTGCCCAAAAATTCAATTACTCGCGCACCAGTTAAAACTTTTATTCCAGCCAATTTTAATTTTCCTTCGGCTAACATGGAAAATTCTTCATCAAAAGAGTTACCAAGAATGCGCGGAAGAAATTCCGCTAAATACACATTAATTCCTTCTATTTTCGAAATCTCATCAGCAAACTCGATACCTATAAATCCTCCGCCAAGAATCAATACATTTTTAGATTTTTTAACATTTATCACCATTTTTTTCAGGTAATCCATATCTTTGTAAGCGTAATAGATTCCCTCTTTTTCAATTCCGCCTATGGGCGGTTTTATGGGCAGGGCTCCCATAGCAAGAACCAATTTTTCATATTTATATTTTTCACCACTTTTACCGCTAACTGTCTTTTCTTTACGGGTTATCTTCTCAGCTTTATCAATAATAACTTCGATATTGTTTTTCTTGAGAGCATCTAAGCCTAATTTGTTTTCATCGGGACTTTTTAAACTTGAAAACATATAAGGTATTCCGCATGGAATACTGCCATTGGCAACATCTTTAATAATTAAAATATGTTTATTTGGATAGTATCTTTTTGCCGTAAGCGCGGTTACAAGCCCGGCAGGGCCTCCACCAATAATAAGAATATCTGTTTTTTTAGCCATAACGCCCCTTTTCCTTATAGAAATTTCAACGTTTCACACAAACACCGGCATTCCCTTACAATTCAGAACAAACATTTATTCCTTTGGCTGTATACCGGACTTTTTATCTACACTTGCCCCGCTAGCCGGGGAAAACGCCCCACTTTTGAATTTTTCTATAGCTGATAAAACCGTACCCGAAATTCCGGTTACAATGTCTATTCCAACCGCATGTAAAGTTTGAAACGCGTTAGGGCCGACATTTCCCGTAAGAACCGTTTTTACTCCCTTATCTGCCACAAACTGTCCTGACTGAATCCCCGCGCCGCCCATTGAACTACTATACGGATTATTTAACGATTCAAATTCCAGAGTATCTGTATCCACTATGATAAAGTACTGGCACCTTCCAAAACGCGAATCAACTTCTGAATTTAAATTATCACCTTGTGAAGTTACACAAATTTTCATATCCCTACCGCCTCCTCAATTTAATGGTCGCACTTATCATCAGAATGATCACACACAGTTTTGTCTAAACCATATCCCTTTCCCGCTCCAGGTTTACATAAACTTTCGCCACCTGTTAACGTTCCTTGTTGAAGTTTTTCTATTACTTCATTAATTTCCCCGCTTACTCCTACAATTGCCTGAATACCCAATTCATTAAAAAAACCTGTCGCTCGCATACCCATACCACCGGCGACAATACACTGAACTCCTTTTTCGTGTAAGAATTGCGGTATAAAACCCGGCTGATGTCCCGGGTTATCAAATACCTCTTTACTCGTAACCGTTCCGTCTTCAATATCTATCACAGTAAAAGATGGACATCTGCCAAAGTGGCTTGACACATAATCACCATCAGTTGAAATTGCAATCTTCAAAATAATCACCTCCTTTTATTAACGTTCAGTCTTCTTTCTCACAAAAAACCCGATTAAAAAACCAATAAACATAACAAGCGTTAAAAGAATGATTCTTGACATACTTAGCTTCCAAAACAAAAATCTTATGGAAACAACCTGTGTGTTCTGAATCATAAAAATAAGAAAAAGACCCGCGCAAATAGTTATTACACTATTCTTCATCTTCATTTACAAATACCTCCTCTTGTTCTGAGTTATCCCGGGTTAAGTTTTTTTAAATTATCTTCCGCTTTACGCAATTTTTTTAAAAAACCATTCTTTTTAAAGGCTGATTGCCATTTCTGCATGGTTATCCAGCCGGCAAAACGAATAACAGCCTGGCGCCATAACCGGTACCATCTTTTCCATCCGGCTTTAATGTTGTGTAACGAAAATATTAGAGAGGGAAAATAAAACACATTAAGGCTTACCTTGAACATATACTTAAACTGATAGATCTTTCCCATAATTTTCATTGGCGCGCGTTGTAATTCTTCTGGCGTTATCAACTCATCCGGTTCAAAAAGCAAAAAGTTTCCGTCATAGTATTCCCAACCAAGATCCTGGCGCGCGTAAACTCTTTTTTCGCGGAGAAGCCGGGTTCGCAATTCCGTACCCGGCAAAGGTATCGGAAGCAAAACTTGGATAGTATCCAAACGTGATTTTTTTATGAACTCTTTAAAATGTTTTATTCTCTCATTTACCGGCATTCTAAAACCTATCCCCTCCCTCATGGGATATCCAAAAATAAACATACCGTGCATTAAAAATCCAAATTTGCGAAACACTTTAATCTGTTCCAACATATCACTAGGCTTTAAACGTTTATTCATTGCTTCTAATTCTTCGCCAACAGGGGACTCTAGCCCCATAGCGATAAAATTTATGCCGGCACTACGCATAGCCCTAAGTAATTCCGTGTCATTCGCTTTATCCAATCTTATCTGAACGCCAAGGTCTAATCTCCGCCCGACATTCTTCTGATAATCCCTCAACATTTTACAAAATCGTATCGTCTCACCGCGATCCTGACCAAAAAGATCATCCACAATAAAAAATTTTCTGGCATCTTTTGTTTCTAAAAGAAAACTAATTCGTTCAATAAGCTTCTCGGCAGACGCAGGCCGCGGTTTGCCTTTTACAGTGCAAAACTCACAATCCATACCGCACCCGCGTATTCTTTCAACCGGATAGACCTGAATATTAGCATATCTCACTAAAGAAAAATCAGGTAAAGGCAATTTGTCAAAGTCCGTTATCGGATCTCTCTTTTCTGTATAAATGGTCTTACCGTTTTCTTTATAGGCAATCCCTTTTACGTCGAGCAAATCCTTTTTGCCCATTAAGGCCAATATGAGCTCCCTAATAGTCTCTTCCCCCTCGCCTATAACAATATAATCAATCCCTGAAGATAAACCTTCCTCTATATTTTCGCCCGCGAAATGCTGACCGCCGGCAATGGTTATAATACCTTTCTCTTTATAAAAACGTGCTATTTTGTAAAGCCTGGGAATAGTACTCGTTAGTCCGCCATACAAACCGACAATGTCAGCCGGACGCGTGCCTTGCAAAAATTCGTGGTTTGCGCCTCTTAAATCGGCTTTGGGACCATACCAACGAAGATTGTTTTCATCAATAATTTCAACATCCCAGTTTTCTATTTTCGATGCGGAAGTCGCCACACAAACAGGCCCTAACGCAGTGGTTCTTCTTGCTGAATATGAATAGATATTGAACGCCGGGTACGCCGGGTCAACAATTCTTAACCTGTATCTTTTTTTCGACAAATTAAGCATCATGGTTTTTTAAACAACCTCCCGCTTTCTTGTTTTTTTATATAGCCTCGTCAAATCCAAATTGGCTTTCAAAACTTGCGCCATAAAATCTTTTATTTCTTCACTCGTATATTTTAAATCTAACGCATCATTGTTGTCCATTATAGCTCTACCGGATTCTATTATTCGCCCTGCCGGAATATCAACACCTTCCACAACTGCTAAGTGTTTCACGCAAACTCGATCTTCAATATTGGCCCTAAAAACAACTGACCCAAATCCAATAAAACAGTTTTTGCCAATAATGCACGGACCGTGAACAATACACCCATGAGATAATGACGTGTTTTCCCGCACAGTTACACTGCTTGATTCTAAAGCGTGGACAATAACTCTGTCTTGCACGTTACAGTTAGCTTTAATATCAATAGAGCTCCCGAGTTCATCCGCACGGATAACCGCGCCAGGCCCAACAAAAACATTTTTTTCTATACT
>JAHIZQ010000097.1 GCA_018814505.1 Candidatus Omnitrophota bacterium | reverse complement strand
TTCTTGAAAAACAAAAAAAACATGAATTTTACGGTACAGCGCCTCAAATAGATAATATTGAGGGCGATGTGCATTCCGCCTTAGAAGAAGGCGTGCAAGGGCTTTTGGTTGGCACGGATCTGGCAGAGGACATTATAAAAGCGTTGGAACAATTTTGTTTTAAACGATCCGCGTTCAAGGAATCCTTTAATAAAGGGCATTTTTCAGTTGTTGAAAAGAATTATAAATATGATAAGGAAGATGGGGAAATCGCGGTATCAAGATTGGAAGGAGAAAATGTAAGTAACTGTAAACTGGTTGTCCATACGGATTATAAAAACGCTGTTCAGGATATTATCAAAAATGATATCTGGTTTGATTATAAGTTTGATGACGGCAAGATAAAAAGAGTAAGTGTAGCGTCAGCCGTTTTTAATCGCCCGGCAAAGCATTATTTGAGGGAAGTAGAAAAAGATTATAAAGGAAGAAGCAAAATCGGAGGGCATCTTACGAGCCCTGACGAGACTTTAGCGAATGAACAAGAAGCCAACAATATAAGCGGCAGGTACGCGTTTATTAATGACGCTATATACTTATGGTTTTTAGCTTCTTACAGTTTTGAATACACGACAAGGTATAATAACCAAGTGCTTGCAGAAAGACTGCGATGGATATACGCGAATAAAGAGATTTTTGATTTTACAAATCAGTTTCCCAATATAAATGAGAGTAATTTTGAAGATATTATAAAACTTGTTCTTTTTGTAAATTATCATTATTTTAACCGCAAAGACGCAAACGGGGATAGTATAAAAGTTCCTGAAAGCGCGATTGATTCATGTGAAGAGATAGCAACAAATGAAAACGTGCTTGCCTACATGGGCGGAATAGATGAAAGTTCAGCGATACAAAAAATATCTTCCGATTCCAATAGTTTTAATCAAGAAACGAAAGCCCATTACACTCCAGAGGAGATTAAAAAAAAGATAAAAGACGCGCAAAAAGTAGAAAGCTTTTCCAGGAATGAAATAATTATGTTTGGGGTAGGGCTTATAACAGCTTTGAGTTTAGCGGGAAACTTAGTTATTTCTGTAATTTTAGTTTATTTTACGAATTGGTACGCCCTTTTGACAGTAGGTACGCCTGTAATTTATTTTTTAACAAATTGGTGGATATGGAAACATGAAAACAAAAAATTCAAAGCGGGAAACAAAATTCAAGAAGCACGAAAAAATCTGGAACTTTGGATGCAGGATGAAAATTGGGCAAAAAAAGTCAATTCTTTGAATCAGATTAATGATGAAAATTTAATGGATATAATAAGAATAGTTGGGAACAGGGATCTTGAATTAAAAATGTTTGAAATAATGAAAGTAAATGTGAAACAGGACGGCGCTAAAGAAATCGTTATAAGGGCAGGATATGTAAGTGACAAAAATTTCACATTGAAATTATTAAAAAACGCGTTTCATCATTATAACAGGCCACCGCCGATAGGGCTAAAAAATGAACTATGGCAACAGATTTTCGCTATCAACTCCGAATATGGGTTTCCAAAATGTCTTAGTTTTTTAACAATTCCTTTTGCGGCAACAAAATTCATAAGCACGTTTCCATCCAGGAATTTAGAATTAAATATTCTCGAATTATTAGAAATCTTCAAACAGCAGGATAATAACATTTTGGATGAAATATCAAAAAAAAGGTCTCGCCTGGAACAGCTGAAATATTATATGAAGTGTTTTTTGAAAAGCAGTTTAGTTGTTCAAGTTTTGGAAGTGTATGGATTATTAAAAAAGCTAATAAAAAGTTTCCGAAGATATAGTTTGGGTTATAGAGAAGAAAATGTTTTGTATAGAAGAAATCCTTTTCTTTTTTTGAATAAGATAGGAGAAAGACTAAGCGAAATAATGGGGAAAAGTGTATCTTTTAATGAAACCAAAAAGGTGATGACACACATTATGCAATCTGCTTATACCTTGGAAGAGATTGAAGATAAGCTGATTTTTTTAGGAGTTATTCCCCAAAGATTAAAGACGAAAATAGGGAAAAAGGTATTTTTGGGATTATGCTCTTCGATCTGGAATATTGTTTCACATGACGTGTCGTTGCCCGAGAGTTTGGATGTCGATAATGATTTTAATTTTCCCCGAGATAAAGTTAGGGGTGAAGGTGTTAATGTTTTCTTTTATGGATTTGTGCATGGTGTTGGAAGATATATTTTTTTGAAAGATGAAGTAGCAAAATTGATAAAGAAGTTAAAGCAGGAAGACATCTTTTTTTATTCAGAACAAAATATGTCAGATACATACGGGTATTGTGATAAAATTGTTAGAAACATTACAGGAAGAGCATCTTTTCTCGCGGTTATTGCGGGAAGGATCGAAGAAAAGAAAGAAATTTTTGCAAAAAAATACAAGTGTCATCTTGATCTTAAAATGCGTGTTTTAGGGGAGGAACAAGACAAGTATAGGCTAGAGATAGTTATATCCGGCAAAAATAAGGTGCTAATTAAACGAATAATAGATTTGTTTGTCGAAGAAGAGAAAAAGAAAGGGTTAATAAAAAGAGAAAAACAGGAAATAACAATAAAAGACATTGTAATAGGAGAAGGAACAGAAATAGATGATTTTAGTGTTATTAAAAATGATAAAGAGTCTTTTTCGAATAAATATTTGAGAAGTATTATTCCTGTTCTGGAAAATATCTTTCAGTATGTATTTTATCCTTTTTTTTCAACAGTAAATCCTTCCAGTGGTTTGGTGCAGGGGCTTATGGCTCATTCGATAGGACATCAGCGAACGATAAATGATTTAAAAACACACTATTTATTAACATTTTTAGGCCAATTACCTGAGCCGATTAATTTCACTTCTGAAAAATATTTGAATGCGAAGAATCCTTATAATGACGAGAAAACAGGAAGAAGTTTTTATATGGTGGATTTTAGTCTTCAAGAGGCAAAAAAACATGGCAGAAAAAATTTTGCCTGGGTAGGTGGAAATGTTCATCAGCCTTTAATGGTATGGCTCGCTCAACATCTTGAATTTATACAAAAATTTCAAGAAGATGAACATTTTTATCCGTACAGAGAGACTAATGAAGAAGATTTCATGAAAACCATTAAGAATGTTTTAGATGAACCTGAAAAAGATGAAAACAAATCTAAAAATATAGTAGGGGAGGGCCCTGTGCCCGAAGGAAATTTCGAGGATACTCGAGGTGCGCCCTCCTGGGATAATAGGGTCGATGATTTTAAAAAACAAGAAACAGGAATTGTGAAAATTATATCAGACTATATACTCCGAATCGCGAGGGGAGAAGGTCCGGGTGTTGCCCCTTCGTTGGATAAAGAAAAGCAAAAAAACATATGGCAAGCGGTTAAGGATACGCGAGAGGACAATATCGCTGTATTTTTGCCGGTTGAAGTTGACGAAAGATTAGAAAAAGATATAAAAAAAATGAAAACCAATATGTCTGCCTATGGTAAGAAACTGGAAATTCGTTCTTATGGTAACGGTACATTGCGTAGCCGTTTAGCGAATTGTAAAGGTATGAAAAAAATAATAATTACAAACGCGGAGACCAATACTTATATCCGGAAACTTATCCAGGATAAAGATAACGGCACGGAGAACATTGATATGTTTAGAGACGTAAGAGTTCTTAATATGAAAATTCCGAAAATTAAAGATGAAGCTAAAAAAACAGTGTTTCAATCTGAAATTGTTATGATTGCTATTTTGGCACGATTATTGGAACAGGAATCCTTACATTTTGATGTTATAAGCGGCCTTTTGAAAGATTTACTGGCAGATTCTTTTGTGTCCAGTAAAGTTAAAGTCGGAGATTTTATCAGAGAACTTGCAGTTACCGAAGATGATAGTACGGACATAAAGACAATAAAAAACAGATTGCAGTACTTTCTTCAAGAAACGCCGGCAATAAGTTTAATTAGAAGGCTTGAGCGGGAACTAAGAGCGATCAGGGAATTCTGGTCATACGCGTAAAAATGTAGCACTCATTTAGTATAAGACTGTGAATAGAACAAGGCATAAGGGCCATGAGGGTCTTTGCCCACGTTGTGCTCTATATAATTATGCAAAATCAAACAAATAATTGCAATTCACATAATTCACTTTGAATAGCAGGTTCTAAAGTAGCTAATTTCCTCATTGCGGCAAAATTAGCCGGGTGATATAATAACCGTATAATTCTGGCGAGTGCGTACAATGGGAACGAAAATTTTGGCCAATAATTATTATTCGGGAACCTAACTTCGGTTTTTCTTCGGAACTATCGAGAGGGTACCCACCTGGGAGACCAGGCCGGAAATTTTCTTTCCGTTTACGGCTCAACGGATATAGGGCCGGAGCAATCCGGCCCTTGTTTTTGAACGTGAGACAAATTAACATAAGGTCTCAAAAAGATCAATTTCTCCCTTTGTCAAAGGGAGATTAAGAGGGATTTATTGTAGAACAAGGGGTTATCCATGGATTTATTCGAAAACAAAACAAAAATTGGGTTTCGCTTGCCGTTATCCGTTTGCATGGCACCGGAAAAATTAGAAGATTTTTTCGGACAAAGGCATATTGTGGGCGAAGGACGCCTGTTGTCGCGGATGATATCCGCGGATAGGTTAGGGTCTGTGATATTTTACGGTCCTCCTGGAGTTGGGAAAACCGCGCTTGCGATGATAATTTCCAGAAAAACCGGCGCGACTTTTATTAAGAAAAACGCGGTTTCAAGTAATGTGTCTGAAATGCGCGAGATTATAAACTCCGCGAAAAAACAAAAATCGCTTATCGGAAGTAAAACCATGTTGCTTTTAGATGAAATTCACCGGTTCAACAAAGCCCAACAGGATGTGCTTCTTCCTGAAATGGAAGACGGCAACATTATTCTTATAGGAACCACGACGGAAAATCCTTTTTTTACGGTTAATTCAGCGCTTTTGTCGCGAAGCCAAATTTTCGAGTTTAAACACCTGACAGAAACCGACATATATGAACTCTTGAAAAGAGCCCTTAATGATGAAATCCGCGGATTTGGAAATATGAAAATTAATGCCGAAGAATCTGCCTTAAAACATTTAGCAAAAATGTCAGACGGTGACGCGAGAAGAGCTTTGAATGCTTTAGAAATAGCGGTGCTTACTACAGAGCCGGATTCCGGCGCTGTAGTAAATCTAACTTTAGAAATAGCGGAAGAATCAATACAGAAAAAAGCTGTAATTTATGATTCAGATGGTGACGCGCATTATGACACCATAAGCGCTTACATTAAAAGTATGCGCGGGTCAGATCCGGACGCGGCGCTATATTGGCTGGCAAAAATGATAACCGCGGGTGAAGACGCGCGTTTTATCGCGAGGCGCCTTGTGATTTGCGCGGCGGAAGACGTCGGGAACGCTGATCCGCACGCTCTTATCCTCGCGAATTCCGCGAGGGAAGTAGCTGACTTTGTTGGATTTCCGTCTGCGCGTATACCATTGGCGCAGGCAACGGTTTATGTGGCGTCCGCGCCGAAAAGTAACGCATCGTATAAGGCCCTAGAGCGAGCAATAAAAGATGTTGAAGAAGAGAAAACGCGGGAAGTGCCGCCTCACCTTAAAGACGCGAGTTATAGCGGAGCAAAAAAATTGGGGCGAGGCGAGGGATACAAATACGCGCACTCTTATAAAGGCAATTATGTGGAACAGGAATATATGCCAACAAAAAAGACGTATTACCATCCAACAGAAAACGGATATGAAAAGAAGATAAAAATGCGGCTTGAAATGCTTAAGCAAAAACAAAAAATAAAAGGCGAAGATGAATAAAAAAGCAATAGCGTTAATCTCCGGAGGACTGGATAGTTTATTAGCGGCAAAAGTTGTCCAGGACCAAGGTGTGAAAGTGCAAGGTGTGGCGTTTCTGATGCAGTTCGCGTCAAAAGACATACAAAAATTCAAACATCAAATTCAAGAAGCTTCTGACGAGGCTGAAGTGCCGGTTAAGTTTATTGATATGTCAGAAGAGTTTCTTAAAGTGTTAAAAAAACCGAGTTATGGATACGGTGCAAATCTTAATCCGTGTATAGACTGCAAAATATTGATGTTGAAATTAGCAAAAAAGTTTATGCAAAAGGAAAACGCTACGTTTATTGTTACAGGCGAGGTTTTAGGCGAACGGCCTATGTCTCAGAGAAGGGGCGCGTTAAATATTGTTGAGAAAAAAGCCTTATTAAAGGGGCTTCTTCTTAGACCTCTTTCAGCTAAACTTTTAGAAGAGACTCTTCCGGAACAGCAAGGTATTGTTAATAGAGCCGAGCTATTAGCGCTTAGCGGTCGCGGAAGGAGCCGACAGCTCGCTATGGCAAAAAAATATAAGCTTACTAAATTTTTCGCGCCTTCGGGGGGATGCCTTCTGACAGACCCTATTTTTTCAACAAAGCTTAAAGACCTTATTTTAAGAAAAGAATTAAAAGGCGAGAATGTCAATTTGTTAAAATATGGTAGACATTTTCGTGTGGACGATAAGACAAAAGTAGTTGTCGGTAAAGATCAGAATGATAATGACAATATTGTTAAGCTGGAAAAACAAACGGATGTTGTGGTGCGGTTAAAAACAGGTCCCGGACCGCATGTATTACTGCGCGGACAAAAAAACGCGAAAAATATCGAAATCGCCGCGGGGCTTTTAATCAGTCATTCTAAAAGTAAAAACAAAATAAATGTAGAGGTAGAAGTCTTTGAGGGGAAGAAGATCAAGGAAATTATAAAAGCGAGTCCGTTAGATGCGTCAACTGTCGATAAATTAAGAATTTGATAAAAATTTTTTTATCTAAGGTGATCATTTAGCTAATTGGGATAGTGAGACAAGGGGGCTGGGGGGATTTTTAGATTAAAAGAAATCCCTCTTAATCTCCCTTTTTCAAAGGGAGAAATTTATGTTTATTCCAATCTGCTAAAGATACACCCTCTAAGAGACGGAAGAAGAACGATGAAACAAACAGGCAGAATAGTAAAAATAGAAAAAAAAATTTTGACCATAGAATTTGAGAAACATGAGGCTTGTACAAAATGTTGCAGTTGTAGCGCGGGGAAAATTAAACGGATAGAAGTGCCCCAAAAGCAATGTCAGAATTTTTTGCCAGGTGAAAGAGTAGACATAGAAATCAATTCCGCGAGAATGTTAAAAGTATACATTCTGCTGTATGGCCTGCCATTAATAATTTTCACCGCTATAATTTGCGTAATATATTTTTTTACGAATTCACCGATCAAGAGTTTTCTCGCGGCTTTAATGGCAACAATTATTACCTATCTCATTCTAGGCGTGTACATTAAAACTAAAGAAGGTTTCTCTTCCGAGATTGTTGTGAAAAAGTTGTTTTAAAAATCATGCAACTACATTATTTTGAAGGACTTGTCTGTTTTCTGGCTTCGAACTAGTATCCAGCATATCTTTCGATTAAGGAGGGCAAATAAGTTGACTTTTTTAGTAAGGTATAGTAGGATGTTGGCTTGTGTTTGCTGATAGCCGTCTACTGAGGTTGCCGGCTAGGGGTATTTAAGTCCGGGCACCTGTATTTGAGGAAAATGTGCTACGCAAATTTCCCTCAAGTGCCACGGACATTAATTCGACTAAATGGTTTCAGAGCACTTGCGTACTCCGAAACCAAAGTCTCATTGAAGGAGGTAATGATGGAAGAACGGGTAAAACTAGCTATTGAAAAAGTACGGCCGCTTCTTCAGCGTGATGGCGGAGATATTGAATTTATCGCGCTGAAAGGTAATGTCGTGCAAGTTAGATTGAAAGGCGCGTGCAGTGGGTGTCCAATGAGCCAGATGACACTTAAGTCTTTGGTTGAACAAACAATAAAAAAAGAAGTTCCTGGGGTTGAAAAAGTAGAAACGGCTTGATTGGTAAATGACGCAGAGTGGGATTAAGAGCTAAAAAACAATGAAACTTACTTCAAAATCTGTTTACGGTGTAAGAGCCCTTATTAATTTAGCAGTGATGTATGGCAGAAAGAGGGCCATACCGATCAGCTTGATATCTCGAGAAGAAGGCATCTCAAGTCTTTATTTGGAGCAGATATTTAATAAGCTGAAAAATTATGACATTATCAAAAGCGTGCGCGGCCCTAAGGGTGGGTATGCTTTTGCAAAAGATCCCGAAAAAGTTAGTGTATACGAAGTAATAGCAATCTTGGAAGACAATATTTTTCCGGGTAAATGTGTGCGGGGCAAAGGTAACTTAAGAACCTGCCGAAAGACGCAAAGTTGCGTTTCCAAAGAAGTATGGCAGGAATTGGCAGTCAAGATAGAAGAAACATTAAAAGGGTTTACCTTTAAAGACCTGGCAAAACGCGCGGTAAATATAGATCCTAAAGAAAAATGCGGAGAAGAAAGCTAATGAAAAAGGTGTATCTCGATACAAACGCTACTACAAAGCCGTATCCGGAAGTTGTTGAAGAGATGCTTCCTTTTTTTAAAGAGGCCTATGGCAACGCGTCCAGTATTTATGGATTTGGAAGAACTGCTAAAAAAGGGCTTGAAACCGCGCGAGAACGCGTAAGAAAGTTAATTGGCGCGGAGTTTGCCGATGAAATTGTATTTACTTCCGGCGGGACCGAATCAGATAATTGTGCCATAAAGCAGATTCTGCGTACGTCAACAAATAAAGGCAAACATATAATTACAACATGTGTAGAACATAAGGCGGTGCTTAACACCTGCCGTTATTTGGAAGAAAGTGGCGTTAGAGTAACTTATTTGAATGTGGATGAATATGGGCGCATAAACCTTGAAGAATTAGAAAAAAGTATTGCCGCGGATACCGTTCTTATAAGCGTTATGTCTGCGAATAATGAAACTGGGACTCTTATGCCCATAGAGGAAGTAGGAATAATCGCGAAAAAAAATAACATATTGTTTCATACTGACGCGGTGCAGTTAATAGGTAAAATGCCATTTGATGTAAAAAAAAGTGGAGCAGATTTAGTTTCAATATCAGCGCATAAAATTAACGGGCCTAAAGGAGTGGGAGCGCTTTTTGTGAAACGAGGGACTCCGTTAACACCATATTTTCACGGAGGGTACCAGGAACGAGGATTAAGAGCCGGAACTGAAAATGTACCTGGAATAGTTGGGTTTGGAAAAGCCTGTGAAATGACTGCCAGTCGTTTAGATGAAAATCGCGAAAAGATAGGGGCGTTGAAAAAATTATTGTATGAAGGAATTAAGCGTAGTATAAAAGATATAAAACTAAACGGAGATCCTGAAAAATGTCTGCCGAATACTTTGAATGTAAGTTTCGCTTATATTGAAGGAGAAGCAATTGTTTTAAATCTTGACGCGGAAGGAATCGCGGTTTCTACGGGGTCAGCTTGCACTTCTGGAAGTTCTGATCCGTCTTATGTGTTGAAAAACATGAAGGTGGGGCCATTGTTTATCCAGGGGGCAATAAGATTTTCATTAGGGGTGTTTACTTCCAGGGAAGATATAGATTGCGTTATAGAGAAACTTCCGAGAATAATTGAAAAACTGAGAAACATAAGTCCGGTTAATTGACCAATCGGTGCGGTATAATCTGCGCATGTTACCGGAAAGGATTCTCAAGGGTCGGGGGGAAGAGACGTATCGGATATACCATAAGTCAATAAGGGTATGAGGTGAAGAAATGAGTGAATATACGAACAAAGTTATGGATCATTTTAAGAATCCCAGAAATGTTGGTAAAATTGCGGATCCCAGCGGTGTAGGAAAAGTGACAAGTTCGGAATGCGGCGATATTATGGAACTTTATATCAAAGTTGACGGTAAAAGTATAATAACTGACGCGAAATTTAAAACTTTCGGGTGTGCGGCGGCAATAGCTTCAAGTTCAATGCTTACAGAGCTAATAAAAGGAAAAAGTGTGGCAGAAGCGGAAAAAATTACCAATAATGTGATAGTTGAAGCTCTTGGAGGGTTGCCGGAAATGAAGGTTCAT
>JAHIZQ010000096.1 GCA_018814505.1 Candidatus Omnitrophota bacterium | reverse complement strand
TTAGTATATTTGAAGTGGTTGTAAAGTAAATGATGCATTGTATCCCTATCCTCTTCTTTTATCTCTTCCAGCTCTACCATATCCGTATTGCATTTTTCTCTAAAGGTCTTATCTTCGTCATATACATATGCTATGCCGCCAGACATACCTGCTGCAAAATTCCTGCCTGTATTACCCAGCACAATCACTCTGCCGCCTGTCATATATTCACAGCCGTGATCTCCAACCCCCTCCACAACAGCATATAGCCCTGAGTTCCTTATGCAGAATCTCTCTCCCGCGGTTCCTCTAATATATGCCTCACCTGATATAGCCCCATAAAAGCAAGTATTGCCTATTATTACATTCTCATCAGCCTTGTAATGTGTTTTTCTATCCGGATATATTATAATTTTACCTCCTGACATCCCCTTTCCGACATAGTCATTGGTCATGCCTTCCAACTCAAAAGTAATACCTCTTGTAAGAAAGGCACCGAAGCTCTGGCCGGCAATTCCCTTGAACTTACAATTAATAGTATTTTCCAGAAGTACTCCGTCCCCGCATCGCCTTATGACCTCGCCGCTTAACATCGCACCTGTAGCCCTGTTTGTATTATTAATCTCCACTGAAATATTCACTGGTTCGTTCTTTTCAAGAGAATCCTTGCACATACTTATAAGATCTCTGTCAAGTACAGAACTAAGAACGTTATCCTGCTTGGATTGATAGCGTTGTCCCACGTTTTCAGGTACATCAGGTTTATATAGAATCCTGGAATAATCCAGGCCTTTTGCCTTTAAGGGGAGAGAATCTTTCTTTACGCCGAGAAGATCTACTCTTCCTATCATCTCGTCTATAGTCTTTATGCCAAGAGATGCCATTATCTCGCGAAGTTCCTCAGCCACAAAACGAAAATAATTAACTATATATTCAGGTCTTCCTCTAAAGTTCTTCTGTAAGATGCTATCCTGCGTAGCTACCCCGACCGAACAATTATTGAGGTGACAATGCCTTAACATAACACAGCCCATTATAATCAGCACTGCCGTACAAAAACCATATTCTTCAGCGCCTAATAAAGCAGCTATCGCGATATCACGGCCAGTACGCATCTGTCCATCAGTCTGTATGCGGACCCTTGAACGAAGATTATTAAGGACCAGTGTCTGGTGTGTTTCAGAAAGACCCAGTTCCCATGGAAGCCCGGCATATCTTATGGAACTCTTGGGAGAAGCACCTGTCCCTCCGTCCCCGCCGGATATAAGGATCATGTCAGCATGGCCTTTTGCAACTCCTGCTGCAACAGTGCCGACTCCCACCTCTGAAACAAGCTTCACGCTTATACGCGCACGAGGATTTGCATTCTTCAAATCAAATATAAGCTGCGCAAGGTCTTCAATAGAATATATGTCATGGTGCGGAGGAGGCGATATTAAAGTAACGCCCGGAGTCGTATACCTGGTACGCGCTATTACCTCGTTTACCTTATGCCCTGGCAATTGGCCTCCTTCGCCAGGCTTTGCACCTTGAGCAATCTTTATCTGTATCTCATCCGCATTGACAAGATAATTTACTGTAACTCCAAACCTGCCAGAGGCCACTTGTTTTATGGCGCTGCGCCTTGAGTCCCCATTAGGTAAAGTTATGAATCTATTAGGATCTTCGCCGCCTTCTCCGGTATTAGACTTACCTCCGATCCTGTTCATAGCGATTGCTATTGTCTCGTGCGCAAGGCTCGAAATCGAACCAAAACTCATGGCGCCCGTAGCAAAATGTTTCATAATATTTTCGATAGGCTCGACTTCATCAATAGAAATCGTGTCTCTTTTTTTTAGTTCAAACAAACTCCTTAAGGTCGTAGGATTTTCAGACTGATCGTTTATCAAATTTGCAAACTCTTTATATGTATCATAGTCATTATTACGCGTGGCATCCTGTAGGCTAGCAATAGTTTCAGGGTTCCAGAGGTGGAACTCTCCATCTCTCTTCCACTGGTAGACGCCTCCACTTGTTAAATAAGGATCCTCTATATCTCTCTCTGGATAGGCGTTCTTGTGTCTTTTTATAGTTTCATCCGCTATGCCTTCAAGTCCGACTCCTCCAAT
Organism: Candidatus Omnitrophota bacterium; assembly: GCA_018814505.1. Taxonomy (GTDB): domain Bacteria; phylum Omnitrophota; class Gorgyraeia; order Tantalellales; family Tantalellaceae; genus JBDRNE01. The sequence continues at coordinate 1,588 of JAHIZQ010000096.1, read as the reverse complement.
CCTTGACACGGTACCTGTAAAATACTCGTCTATAAGTTTGTTATCTAAGCCCAATGCCTCAAATATCTGCGCACCACGGTAACTTCTAAGCGTGGATATACCCATCTTTGACAATATCTTTAATATCCCGTCTCTTAATGCCTTATTGTAATTCTTAAGCGCTGGCTTGAGTCCTACTCGGATTTCTTTTTCCTCTACGAGATATTTTATCGCCTCATAAGCAAGGTATGGATTTACACAGCCTGCGCCATAACCAAAAAGTAATGCAAAATGATGGACTTCTCTCGGCTCTGCACTTTCGACTATTATTGCAACCTGTGAGCGTATTGTTTTTCTCACAAGATGCTGATGGACAGCACTTGTAGCTAAAAGCGCTGGCAGGGCAATATTATCTTTATTAGCCCCACGGTCGCTCAATATTATAAAAGAGTAGCCCTTTTCAATAGCATACTCTGCCTCGAAACATATTCTCTCAAGCGCTTTTATAAAACCTTGTTCGTTGCTTTGAGCGTCAAAGAATGTATATATTGTCTTTGTCTTAAAACCGTTTATGCTGATATCGCGTAGATTCTGGAGCTGGGCATTCGTCAATATAGGATTTTTTACCCTGAGTTTATGGCTATGTTCCGGGGTCTCTTCCAGGACATTTTTCTCAGGACCTATAAAACTCTCAAGACTCATTACAAGTTTTTCCCTTATAGAATCTATGGCAGGATTGGTCACCTGCGCAAAGAGCTGCCTGAAATAATTATAAAGGATCTGGGGTTTTTTTGACAAAAAGGCATAAGGAGTATCATTGCCCATAGAGCCAACAGGCTCTTTACAGTCCTCTGCCATAGGCTTTAAGATCATTTTAAGATCTTCTCTAGAGTAGCCAAAAGCCTTGAGACTCGATATCAGATTTTCGGATTTCTGTGTACTGGCTCCGCTATCGATAAGACTGCCAAGATCTACCATATTCTCGGAATTCCATTTGCCGTATGGAAAACGCTTGGACATTTTTTCTTTTATCTCGAAATCTTGCATTATAGAGCCTTTTTCAGTATCAATAAAAAGGATCTTGCCAGGTTCTAACCTTCCTGAAAGCTTGATATCCGTTGGTTCTATATCAAGTACCCCAACCTCGGATGCCATTACTACAAAATCATTTTTCGTCACAATATAACGCGCTGGACGTAAGCCGTTTCTGTCAAGTATCGCTCCTATGTTTTTTCCGTCTGTAAACGCTATTGCAGCAGGCCCGTCCCACGGCTCCATAAAACATGCATGGTAGTTATAAAAATCTTTCAGTTCTTTTTTCATCAACTTATTGTGTTCCCATGCCTCTGGTATAAGCATCATCATTGCATGTTCGATAGACCTTCCTGAAAGCACCAGTAGTTCAATAAAATTATCGATTGCCGCTGAATCGCTCCCTCCTTCGACAATAACCGGTTTCAGTTTTTCTATATCTGTGCCGAATAGTTCGCTTGTCAGGAGCCGTTCTCGTGCGCTAACCCAGTTTACATTGCCGCGCAAGGTATTGATCTCTCCATTATGAGCCAAAAATCTAAAAGGCTGCGCCAGATCCCATGTAGGAAACGTATTG
>JAHIZQ010000095.1 GCA_018814505.1 Candidatus Omnitrophota bacterium | reverse complement strand
TTTCATTGTATTTCCCATATCGTTTTAATTTTTTAGTGGCTTTTTCTCGTGTTCCGCTGTTTGTGCTTGTTAGCTGAAATCCGGGAATAACAACAGTTTGAACATAATCTAGAGCTTTCAAAAGACAGAGCGCAACAACAATAATGCCTAGCAACTTTTTGGGAGTAAAGCTTCCCATCAAGTTTTTAACATAAACCGATTGTGTTAGATTTAGTGCAGGATATTTTTTTGAGAATTCGTCAATGTATGGAAGAAAGAATACAGCGGCTAGCATATTGGTTATGATTTTTGAATTTTTTAAGGCTAGTAATATGTTTTCTAACGTTCCCCACTTTCCTTTTTCCGGAGTAGGAATTATGGTTGAAACAGGAGTAGTTATTTCAGTGGGTGGATGAATTGATTGCGCTTTTAATAATTGCGAGTTTGTGTTAGTTAAGTCTTGTGACTCTTTTACTTTTTCTGTTATTTTAGGTAAAAGGGTTATAATGTATTGTTCAGATTCGAACAGAGTCTGTCCTTTTAATGTTTGCGCGGACGTAGACTCCCTTTTGGCGATTAATACTAGCGATTTAGCGTTATGCTTATTATAAGGGAGGACGATTATGTCATCTTTTTTGATACTTTTGGGTAATTTGCGTTTACTTTGGGGATTTTTAATTTTGTCTATTAAATATTCCAATGTAAAAATGTGTTCCACTTTCGCACATGCCAGATTTTCATATGAGTGAGTGATACTTGGATCCAAGGCCGAAATAGGAAGTTTTTCGGTATAGAAGTATTTTGCGATGTCAAGAATCGCGTTTTGTAGCGTTGCATCGGGAGCTATTGATACACGAAATTTCTCGCCGTCCGGAGTCAGCATTTTGCCTTGAAAAATGCTTTGACCTGAAATAGTAGGCAAAGTTGGACTTGTTGAAAATTTTAGAGATGGATAACTCCAGGAAATGTCAAAAGATAAAAGCGAAAATATTACAACCAATGAGGTTAGTTTGAAAAATAAATGACTTTTAATTTTGTTCATGTGTACTCTTTCCTAGTCTTAAGTGCAACTAGATCTGTGCTTTCTTAGGCATGACAACTTTCGTTTTAGCATTCCTCTAAAGCAGGAATCCACTTAAAATATGTACCCGTCTATACCGTGTAGAGACCTTTAAGGGCTAATAAACATAGTATCATAACCAGTAGCGAAAGATTAACCCTAAAAACAAACTTTTTTAAACTTAACGATTTGTGGATTGAAAGCCTTGTTCGGAGAATTGTTTAGTTCTCCGAAGCAAAACAATCTACCCCCCTGTCATCTTGCCTGTCCTGAGCTTGTCGAAGGGAGCGAGAGAGTCAAAGTGTCATCCTGAGCGAGCGAAGCGAGTCGAAGGATCTTGACATTGTGTTATATTTACGGAGAACTGAATATTACTGTTCGGAAGAAGAACGAGTGCATTATTAATAGCGTTTGGCGGGTTTATATGTTTTGGGTATTTTTGGAGGAGTGTACGTTTTTGGAATTTTGGGCAGTTTTGGCGCACTTTGGGTCTGATTTCTAAGCATTCGTTGGGTTCGGTTGAAATTATCCATTTGTTTTAACGTCCTGAGCTGGCGCTGGGTTCTTTGAAAGTTTTTCCAGGATACCTGGCTGTTTACACGTTGCATTAAAGAGAAAAGTGTTTCTCTGTCAACTGAATCTATATCCGCACCATTATATGAGTAGCTGGTAATTCCCTCTGCGTTTGTTATGCTCTTTACTTCCGGGAATGTGGCAAGTATCTCCGGATTATAATCAAATATATTTTTTAGCCTTGAAACTATTTCTTCCTTTTTTATTTCGGGCGCTTCCTCTTCATGCGAAGTTGTTTCATTTTTAGGAACTTCTTCCGAAAAAGATATAGTAGTGTTAAATAATGAAGATATATAAAAGGTAAAAATTAAACTGCGCAGTAGTTTCTTCATAAAACTCCTATTACATATTACATAATTAAACGGATTTTCTATATTTTCGATTCAGCAGTAAAACAGTAAATAAACACAGAAGGCTTATGAGTGAGAGGCTTAGCATCGTGATTTGTGACAGAGTCAGCCATTGCCATATTACAATACTGTCAACACGCAAAAGTTCAACAAAAAACCTAAGAAAACCGTATATGCAAAATGTTCCAAATAAAATTACGCCTGGTACTTGATTTTTTTTATAGATGTGCCGCATTAAAAAAAATATTATTGCTAGAAAAATGATCGAATAAGCTTGAGTCGGATGGCTTGGAACCACGGGAGGAGGCATTGTTTTAAAAGCGATTGCCCAGGGCAAGTTTGTCGGTTTGCCGTAACAACAGCCGTAAGACAGACACCCTATTCGAACAAAAATCATTTGAAGGATAATAAATGGCGCGTAATAATCCGCTACTTTTAAAAAACTTACACGTTTTGTTCTAAATTTTGTGAATATTACTATTGCTAAAAGTTCAAAACCCAGCGCGCCTAGCGATGCGTATCCGGCACGTTGAAACATATACTTTAAAGAAGGATACCCTGCTGTTTGTAAAGTTTGCCACAAAACCGTTAATTGATTTTTTGAAAGGCCGTAAGAAAAAGCTCTCAGAAGAATTTGAGAATCTTAAGATAAAAAAAGAAACTATTATTAGTGAGATAAAAGAGATAAACAAAACTATTAATGATAAACAATCCGGTT
>JAHIZQ010000094.1 GCA_018814505.1 Candidatus Omnitrophota bacterium | reverse complement strand
TTCCGCTTTTTCTCCTGAAAGCGTTTCTAGGGTAAGCGGGGTAATAAAATATTTCGCTTGCGCCGTCATGACGCACTTCACCTTATACCCTTTTTTGCGAAAGCGTCCTATTAATTCGCACGCTTTATATGCCGCTATGCTCGCGGTTATCCCCAGTAGAATGTTCTTTTTCATTGGTTATCCGATCTTCAGCCTTACTTTTCCTTCCTTAATTTCGCGAATAGCTATGGTTGTAAATTTTTCCGTGGGCCCAGCCTCTACAAGCTTTTTTGCTCCAGAATTTAACTCCATTGCTCTTAATGCCGCAAGATTACAGATTTTGTAAATACTTCCTGTCTGTCCCATTAATTCATCCGGTGAAATTTTTTCCATTACTCCTCCTCGTTGCCGCACTAATGCACTCTTCTTTTTCTTTCTGTTTCTATAATGAGACTTACTTTCTCAACTGCTTCTTCCAAATTATCGTTAATTATCAGATAATCATACTCATTGGCTGATTTCATTTCGATTTTAGATTCTCTTAAACGAATCAAAACATCTTTTTCTTCGTCAGTGTTTCGTTTTTTTAAGCGTTCTTCTAAAACTTGCTCGGAAGGCGGCAAAATAAAAATACTTACACTTTCGGGTAAAACTGCTTTTACTTTCCTTGCCCCTTTTACATCTATGCTGAGAATAATGTCAATTCCGTTGCTTTCTGCTTCTTTGAATTGCATTTTCGGCGTTCCGTAATAATTCCCAAAGTTTTCCTCATATTCCAAAAAGTTGCCATTTTTAACCTTTTCTTCAAACTCCTTTTTTGAAACAAAAATATAATCTTTACCCGGTTTTTCACCTTTGCGAGGATCACGCGTCGTCCAGGAAACCGAACGCGTAATGCCTTTTATACTTTTTAAGACTTCATTTACTATTGTCGTTTTTCCGCTACCGCTCGGCGCGGAAATTATAACAACCATGCTTTTGCCCCAATCCCCATGTACCTTTCAGCGTTATAATATTCATTCTAACGTCCGAAAAATTTATTCTACGTTTCTTATCTGTTCTCTCATTTTGTCGATTTCACTCTTTATGTCAATAACAGCTTTTGCTATTCTAAAATCGCTTGATTTCGCACCAATGGTATTGGCTTCTCTCTGCATTTCCTGAGCTATAAAATCCATTTTTTTTCCCGCATCGGTTTTTACTTTTCGCATAGCCTCCCGATAAGCCGAGACATGCCCAGTTAATCTTGTTATTTCTTCCGCAACGTCGCAATTTTTGGCAAACGCCGCTACTTCTGTTTCCAAACGATTTCTATCCGGTGTAATGTTTTTAGAAACGTCTTTTATCGTATTAATAAGTTTTTTTCGATATTCCTTGACGCTTTCTTTCCCGTATTTCTTTATTATCTGTGTATTTTTCTCTATTCTACAAAGACGCGTATTAAAATCTTTTGCCAGGCGATTCCCTTCTGCCCGGCGGTATCTAACTAGCGCTTTTACGGCCTCTTCCAAAGTTTTCTTTATATGCGTCCATGTTTTATCTTCTTTTTTCTCGGCCGTAGTTTCTATAATTCCAGGAAAATTTATTAGTTTGCCTATTTCAAGGTCTCCTGGTATTTTAAGTTTTTTTTGCGCGGCTTTTATTTTTTTTACATATTGTTTAAGCATGTTTTCATTTACCGTAATTGTTTGAGCCTTAGCGATTCTTTCTCCACCATCTACGGTAATTTTCACAAAAACTTTCCCTCGAAAAAGTTTTTTATCAATAATTTCTTTAACTTTTTCATCTAACAGAAAAAACCCGTTAAATGGGTTACAAGCAATACTTAAGCTTTTGTGATTCAAAGTTTTTATCTCAACCGTTATCTTGCCAAATGGGCTTTTTTCTGAAGCTTTGCCAAACCCTGTCATTGAATTAATTTGTGATTTTCCAACATTTACTCTTGCCGTCATTTATGCTTCCTCCCGCCATTTTTTATCAATAATTTCTATCTCTTTTTCTTCTACGGGATATATTGCCTCAATTATTTCTTCCGGATTAAACCACAGTTTTATTTCTCTTTCCGCATCCGCGGCATCCGCGGAAGCATGCATAACATTTTCATACACGCCTGCCGTAGTTATTCTTCCGTAAGCACCTCTTATTGAAACCGAATCCGCTTCCTCAGGATTAGTCTTCCCACAAATATCTCTTACCTTCAAAATCGCGTCTTCGCCCCAATATACGAGCGCCATAACTTTCTTTTTGTGATATTCTCCCATAAGATACTTTATCAGATCTTCAAAAAAAGGTTTGCCTTTTAATCCGGCATAATGTTTTTCCGCCAACTCACGCGAAACTTTTACTATTTTTGCTCCAATAATATCCAATTTTGTCTCTGACAACCTTGTCAGGATATTCCCAGTTAAAGATTTTTTCAGCCCATCCGGCTTAATTAATATTAGTGTCGGTTCTATCATTTCCCCTTCTCCTCCTTCATAAATCTCGCGCCTTTACACTGAGACCAATTTACCTCTAATTCATACAACCAAGAACACCCCTCCCTTAAGGGCACTAGCACGCTTGTTCTTTACATTTAAATGGTTTATCAAAAAAAACAAACTCATATTGGCTGATATTTTGTCTTATTGTAGCAAGTGTCCGGAAAAAGTCAACAGTTTAACGTTATACTCTCCTAATGCCCTACAGGTTTTATAATAATATTAAAATCAAAAGACTACTATGAATTCCCCTCGCGGTTTTTTTTGTGAGAAGTGCTCCAGCTGTAAGCTGGCTTTTTCTCTTCTTACTTCCTCGAACTTTTTGGTCAATTCCCTTGCAAGAATTATTTCTTTGTCCCCTAAGACATCAATGAAATCTTTCAGAAATTTCACAATCCTATGCGGAGATTCGTATATTATGACTGTTCTTGTTTCATTTTTAAATTCTTCTAGTTGTTTTCTCCGCCGCGCGGTTTTATTTGAAAGAAACCCTTCAAACATAAATTTATGCGTTGGTTTTCCGGATAAAACCAGTGCTGGGATAAATGCCGTGGGTCCGGGGACTGTTGTAATCACGATATCATTATCAATACACGCGTTTATTATCATAACTCCCGGATCCGAAATCCCGGGAGTTCCTGAATCGGAAACCAAAGCAATATTTTTACCTTCTTTTAATAATTTGACTAATTTTTCCGTTTTTTGTTTCGCGTTATATGAATGGTAACTTGTAAGAACACTTTTAATGTCATATGTGGTAAACAATATGCTTGTCTTTCGAGTGTCTTCCGCGGCAACAATATCTGCCTCTTTTAGTATCCTTATTGCCCTCAAAGTAATGTCTTCAAGGTTTCCTATGGGCGTGCTAACGATGTAAAGTGTTCCATTTTTCATATTTTTTTCATTTTATTTTTTGTAACGGACGGGCTGTCCCTACGCATCCGTTCCGATTTATTTTGGAAGCGCCGTCATAATAAATACCATTACAAAAAGTGCCACTGTTTCTATTACTCCCAAGACCATTATATAATTTCCAAAACCTTTGCCGGTTTCCGCTAAAGCGTCTGCCGCGCTCGCGCCGGCTTTGCCCTGCATCCACGCGGAGCATCCCATCGCAAGCCCAGCGGCGGCTCCCAAGACCATTTGAAAAGAATATGACGACGGATCAAGATTAGCAGACTGTATCGCGTTTCTTAAAATCATTCCATAAATAGTTTGAGAGAGCGGCGCGCCGACAAACGCTATAAGAATAAACGGAGCCATTTTGTTCTGCATGAACGCTCTTTTCCATGCGCCTATCGCGGACATACCCGCGATACCCGTGCCTAATGCCGACCCTATTGCCGCTAAACTCAAAGATAACCCCATGTCTCCTAACCCTGCAACCATAACACCCTCCTTTAATGAACCTTCTTATTGTCAAAAATTTCTGTACAAAATCTATTCATCCCATTTATACATAACAAGCCTCTCTTTTTAACTTGCCTTCCCGTTTTTTTTAAAAGAGCAAATCCCCCTAACCCCCTTTTTCAAAGGGGGAAATTACTTTATTATTTCTAAAGGACAAGTCATGCCTTTTCCTTACATATTTTGGCACTACCACCCGCCGCGCCCTTACTCGCGAAAAGGTTCATATTCTTTACCTGACCACTGCATTCCTAAATGCCCGGAAAATTCAAGCATATTCAGCCTTATCCCATGAACAATAACAGCCATAAATCCTAAAATAATATTTAGGGCATGTCCGAAAAACAGGATAAAAGCCGCGCCTATGGCGCTGACCACACTATTAACCCCGCCCGACAAGGCCATAGCGTTAAAACTTTCAGCAACAACTACTGAAGCATACCCCACGGCAAATAATCTTAAATATGATACTATGTCAGAAAAAGAACTTATAACGCTTAGCGGCAAATTAGCAAGCGTAATGAACGCGCCTTTTATTAAACCTTTTTCCAGGTTAGTAAAAAATAAAACTAAACTTACTCCCGTCCCTAAGAAAATTATTCCATACGCGGGAAAAGCGTTCCCGATAACAAATTTTCCCGCGGCAAAAAACATACACCACAAAATAAAAATCCACCCGATTTCCGCGAGCGCCTTAAGAGAATTTATCACGCGTACGGCTCGCAACAAATGCGCCACTGTCAATTGTATTACCCCTATGACAAAACAAATAAATATCATAAAGTTCTGGTTATCCGCCGCAAAACTACTGATCTTCCCTATAACGATGCTGTTTAAAAAAGGAAGTTTTGCTATTTGGAGAGCACCAAACCATGTCCCGGTTACGGCGCCCCAAATTATTGTTCCAAAACTTAAAACATACATTAAAAAAAACGGTTCACGCGGAGCGTGTTTCAGTTTGCGCCGCGCTATAAAAGTTACAATCAGAAAAAGTATTCCATATCCGGCATCACCTATTAGCATCGCAAAAAATAAACTGAAAAAAATTAGAAAGAAAAAACTTATATCAAATTCGTTGTATCCGGGAATAGTATTCATAAAATGAAACACTGGATTAATAATCCTGAGCCATGCGGGATTTGTTATTAACGTCGGAACTTCTTCCGGGTTATCGGGTTCGGCCACAATGTATCCCATGCCATGCCGCTCGGCCATAGCAGTAACTTTGTTTACAGCATTTACCGGGCAATATCCCTCGAGATACGAAAACTCTCCTTCTTCTTTCATCCCAAACTTTACCTTTAATCTGTAATGTTCTTTTTCTAGTTTTTGCCGGCATTTCTTTATGTGATAATAGTTTTTTGCTTCTTCTTTTAAATTGTTTTCGATTTCTTGTATTCTTTTTTGTCTTTCCGATATTTCCCGCTGAATTTTTTTCGGTCCCATATCCGGAAGCCCGACAGGCTCAAAAGGAAATTCCTCATTTAATTTTAACGTTGCCCTCACAATATAGACATATCCCTTTTCTTTTCTTAAAATGGAATATTTCTCGGTTTTACCAAGTCGTTTTAATTCGTTTTTTTTCAATTTATAAAGTCTTAAAGCCACGCCTTTCTGCTCTAATAAGGAAACTTCTTCAGGGTCAAATTCCCCCCACACATCAAACCATAACATTTTATTTCGAATTTGACGCGTTTCTTGCAAAAGAGTTTCTTTTTCCTGGTAAGCTTCTTGAATTTTATCCGCTTTTTCTAAAATAATCCGTTCATTAATACAATTTTCTTCCTTGTTTCCATCAACAGAATAAGGATTTAATATGTGTAACGTCTTTTTGATTTTTGATAGTTTTTCTTCCAAAAAATGTATTTCATGATGAACAGGCTCATTTACCGCCTTTATGTGAAGTACTCCGGCTAACTGCAAACGAAAAATAAATTTAGACCTTTCCCTTTCGGAAACTATTAATGTCATTTTTTTCATTTTTTCTATCATGTGTTACCCGCGTTTTGCATTGTACCCGACTTTTTTGATCTTATTTTTTTAGCACTTTTTCTTTCGCGATTTTGCCTGTCACAACCGCCGCCGTTTCCATGTCTCCAAGATATATCCGGATTCTTTTTACATTTTCTTTTGTGTCCGGTATCATTACTTTTTCAAAAAGGTTAACCCTCTGTGTCGTTAT
>JAHIZQ010000093.1 GCA_018814505.1 Candidatus Omnitrophota bacterium | reverse complement strand
TTTGAAGATTCGTTTTTCTGCCGTTTCATCTCTTCTGTTTTCTGAAGCAGTTCTCTTCGCAACTGGTCTAACTCTAAAAACATATCAACGCGTTCTGTTTTATCGCGTCTCATTTTTAAAGTTGTTCGAATAAATTCGGCATTTTCCCTTATAAACTTTGGATCAAGCATTTACATTTCCTTTCGTAAAAAAGCTTTTTATTGTCTTTATTAGACATTTATATATATCATGTCCTGCTAATTTATGCAACCGTTAAGCCATTAGAAAAAGTACCACTGACACTGTCCGGCACCAGGATTCTTACGCAAAAACTGACCACAAAATCTGGCTACCCTTTTATAACTCCTATTGGTCTTAATTTGGCTATTTTTATGGAAATACCCGCTCCCTGGACTATGTTAACCACATCTGTAACATTTTTATACGCGTCTGAAACCTCTTCGTTAAGCGTTTCCCTGCCGGTACACCTTACGATAATACCTTTATCCGCTAATTCTTGGCTAATCTCGCGCGACCGCGTCATTTTTTTCGCGAGAGTGCGGGAAAGAAGCCTTCCTGCACCGTGGCAAGTTGAATAAAAGGTTTCTTCAGCAGATTGTGTGCCGGCCAAAAGATAAGAACACCGACCCATGTCACCAGGAATAATAACAGGTTGGCCGGTTTCCCGATATCTTCGCGGAATGTCTTTATGCCCCGGAGGAAACGCGCGTGTCGCACCTTTACGATGAACACATAAATCCTTAATTTTGCCATTAATGTTATATCCCTCGATTTTGGCTATGTTATGCGCGACATCATATATAAGACGCATTCCCAAGCTCGCGGCATTTTCTTTAAAAACACTCTCAAATACCTCTCTTGTTAAATGCATTATTACCTGACGATTTGCCCACGCGTAGTTTGCCGCGCATCTCATAGCTCCAAGATAATTCTTCCCTTCTTCACTTGCCACAGGCGCGCATGAAAGCTGTCTATCCGGAATTTCGATATTAAATTTTGCCAAAAGCCTTACCATGCTCGCGGAATAATCACTGCACACCTGATGTCCGAAACCTCGCGACCCGGTATGTATCATAATCGCAATCTGCCCTTTTTCTATACCAAAAACTTTCGCGGTTTCTTTTCGATAAATTTCGTCTACTACCTGCACTTCTAAAAAATGGTTTCCCGACCCCAAAGTGCCTGGCTGGCTACGTCCTCTTTGATATGCCCTATCTGAAATTTGTGATGGATCTGCCCCTTTAATCGCGCCGCCTTCTTCGCAATACTCAAGGTCTTCTTCACAACCATACCCCTTCCTAACTGCCCATTCAGCGCCTTTTACTAAAATATTTTTTTCTTCCCGATAATTAACGTTTATCTTGCCGGTAGACCCAACACCTGTCGGCACCTTAGAAAACAAAGCAGTAACCAGTTCTTTTATGTAGGGCATAACGTCTTTTTCGTAAAGGTTTGTGCGCATGAGCCTTACGCCACAATTTATGTCATAACCCACAGCACCCGGGCTAACTACTCCGCCGGACTCAATATCCGTCGCGACAACGCCCCCGATAGGTAGGCCATATCCCCAATGTATGTCCGGCATTGCCATTGACGCTCTTACTATTCCCGGAAGATGCGCCGCGTTCGCGACTTGCTGAGGCGCGTTATCTTTAATAATATCTTTTAACATTTTTTCATCTGAAAAAATAATACCAGGAACTCTCATACCCGGCATATAAGTCATGGGGATTTTCCATCTATAATCATCTATTTTTTCAAACCTGCCGGCAAAAGCGTGCCCCATTTTATACCTCTTTTTTTTTGCAACCCGCGAAAGAAACCTATACATCAAAGACTATTGTTACTTCATATCCCGATTCAGTTTTTTCTATCTTCAAATCATGATAAGTCGCGGCTTTTATTTCTGTTTGAATTAAATCCCCACTTTCGGGAATTTGTTCTATCGCTGTAGCTCTAAGCTTATTGTTTTCTAAACTCCGTACACAAAAGACGGAAAACAAGGCTTGTGTCTCGAATGAAAGATATAATAGCTCATTAAGCCATTCAATCAAAAGAGTTTCTGTGTCAGGAGCATCAATTTCAATTTTTTTTGTGTCTTTTAGACTGCCACGCGTGATATTGCCCATTAAATCAAACATAGCGAACGCCGCGTTTTCAAATATTTCAGGTACTGTTTTGCCATAAACTTTTACGGCCAAGTCAGCCGTATGTGGAATTTGTTCGTATCGCATTATAGCTCGCCTCTTTCTGCTGTTTTTTGTTTTATACAAACAAGCCCTTATCTCATCAACTATATATAACCTGACGAGCCTTATCAACTTTTTTGTATATATTTTTAACTTCAAGTTTTCAACAGATCCCGGGCTCTCTCCGCACTTTGCGCGGTGAAGACCCGGGACTCATTCCTAAATGGCTGTGCAGAGATCTTTAATACTCAATGCTAGATAAAGTATTTGTAAAACTAAATTTCCAACGTATAATGAAATAACGAATTGTCGTAAACTTATAAAAAAATGAATCCTTTAAAAAATAAAACAAAGCAAAACATTTCTATTCTTTCCTGGTCGTTATACGACTTGGCAAACCAGTTTTTTATTTTAAATGTGGTTTCTTTATATTTTCCGCGCTGGTTAACCGTCGAAAAAGGATCTCCCGAAATTTTCTACAGTCTGGCTTTCGGATTTTCGATGATCTTGGTTGCAATTTTCGCGCCTTTTTTGGGCACCCTTTCGGACAAACAAAATAAACACAAAGCCTTTTTAATTCTTTTTACAGTTATCTCTATTATATTTACTCTGCTCCTCGGAATGACTTCAAATGTTTTTCTTTGTTTAATAATTTTTGCTATCGCAAATTTTGGATGCCAGGAAGCTACAATTTTTTATAACTCTTTGATGAAAACAGTCGCGCCAAAAAACAAACTCGGCCTTGTTTCCGGAATAGGCAAAATGTTCGGCTACGGCGGAGCCGTGCTTGCTCTTTACCTTACAAGGCCCGTTGTAACTCATTGGGGATACCCGGCAACTTTTTTAGTTACAGGCATTATGTTTCTGATTTTTTCTTTGCCATGCATAATTTTCGTTAAAGACCTCCGCTCAAAGTATAAACCCAAGCCCAATAATGTTTCAGGAAAAGAATATATTCTTCAAACTTTTAGGCAATTAAAAAAAACCCTTACTGACAATGATAAGTTTCAGGAACTTAAATCTTTTTTTAAAGCTGTTTTTTTCGGGTTATGCGCAATCAACACTTTTATGCTTTTTATGGCTGTTTATGCGGCAAAAGTCTTCGGCTTAACCGAAACGCAGTTAATAAGCCTTCTAGCTTTCTCCACGATTTTTGCTGTTGCGGGTAGTTTTGCTTCCGGGTTTATAAGTGATTTTTTTGGTTACAAAAAAAGCCTTATCGGGGTTTTTATCCTCTGGATAATCTGCCTCTGTACTGCAACTTGCCTAAACCAGCCATTTCACTGGCTAGTCGGAGGCCTCGCCGGAATAAGTGTTGGAGCAACTTGGGTTATTTTACGCGCCTTAGTAATAAAACTCGCCCCGGAAGACGAACTCGGTGAAGCTTTCGGGTTATTTAACCTGATTACTTACGCTTCAGGAATAGTTGGTCCTGTGTATTGGGGACTTATACTTTTATATTTTACGAGGTTTGGAAGCGCAGGGTACCGCTTTTCTTTTTTCAGTCTGGTTTTGTTTTTTATAATAACTATTGTTCTTCTTTTAAAAATGGACAATAAATCTTCCCGAAAAAAATATTAAATAAGAATTTCAAAATCTCTGCCAAGAGCCATATTTCCTATAACTACTTTCGGGTTACGCTTTTTGCGGCGGAATAATATGTACGTCGCGTTGAGGAAAAGGTATTCTGATCTTTTTTTCTTTAAACATTTTGTCTACCGCAAAGTTTAATTCGCTTTTCACGGTAAAGCGGCTATTTGGTTCATTTGTCCACACAAAAAGGTCAAAGACTAAAGAACTTTCGCCAAATTCTTCAAACCAAACGTACGGTTCCGGCATAGTTAACACTTTAGAATGATTCACAGCAACTTCAAGTAACGAACTTTTAACAAGATCTATATCCGTACCGTACGCGACTCCAACTGTTATTTTTAAACGTATCAGTTTATCTGTATAACTCCAATTTATAATTTGTTTATTCATAAAATCAGCGTTGGGTATAATAACTGAAATATTATCAAACGTATCAATAACCGTGCTTCTCGCTTTTATGGCCCGCACCCGTCCGGGAAGTTCATTAACTTCAATATAATCACCCACTTTTACGGGGCGTTCTACCAACATCACTAATCCGCTTATAAAATTTTTAGCTATGTCTTGCAACCCAAACCCGATACCAATACCAACCGTACCGGCAAAAATTGTAAAAGCGGCTAATTCTATTCCTAAAGCCCCTAGCCCTATCAAAAGGCCGGCTGTCAGCATTAAATATTTTATAATTACGGAAAAGGTATACTGAACACTTTCATCCAAATGTATCTTTTTATATAAACTCTTTCTCAATAGTTTGTCTAAAATCTGGGCGGTCGCAATAAAAACCCAAACAATAAACGCAGATTTTA
>JAHIZQ010000092.1 GCA_018814505.1 Candidatus Omnitrophota bacterium | reverse complement strand
TTTATAGTTTTGCTTTTTCTAACAATCCTCGTCGTTAATTCTTTTTCATTCACAGAAGGATATCAGGGCGCAATTTGGGGTATGTCACGGGATGAAGTAAAAAAAGCGTTCCCAGATAAAAAATTTCAAGAGGCGAGCGGAAATCTTTTATTTGAAGACATCATTCTTTCAGATGACGCTATAATCGGTTTTTACTTTTTAAAGAACCAATTATACAATGTCATAATTCAATTACGTGAAGTAGCAAATATTGATTTTCCTGAAATAAAATCGGCTGGAAATAAATTTAATGAAGTATTAGAAATCTTAAAACAAAAATACGGAACGCCTTCTCGGCTCAAAAATACAATCAATATGGAGTATATAGACGACGATTTTGCAATAGGCACAGGGCAAGGTTCTTATTTTGCGGTATGGAAAACGCAGGAAAGCGAAATTACTTTATTGCTCACAAAAATGACAGGATCAAAAGTTGCGCTGATGGTTAAGTATGAAAATCCGTATTTCGCAAGTTTACATAAAAAAGCAGAAAAACAAGAAGCGATTGAAAATAAATTTTAACGGAAAAATATCAAATAATTGGCTATCGAAAAACATAAATTTATAATCCCCTGCGACCATCTCCCCAAAATCAGCGAAACCACTCCGGAGAGAAGAAAAGCAATAACCGTAATCGGTTGAATGAAGAGTAAAGCTCTTTCTAAAATTATTTTATACATAGTCCCTACAATATATTTTATAAAAATAAAACAAAAAATGGGACGTATCCCCCTGTTTGTTTTAGAATAAAACTAGAGGGATAAAGAGATTTGGGGTGGATTTTCTTTTCCCATATCGCCTTGAATCGCATTTAAGGATTCTATAATCTCGTTCTCTTTCTGGTTCGCCAACACAACAGGGAAAACATACAGCCGGAACTTCCCGGACGGATACTTAAATTTTATTTCTGCAAACTTACCCCTATTCTCCATTATCAAAAATGTTTTGTAACATACATCCAACCTTCTTTTTGGGCTTGCATATCTTCCCAACTTTTAACACCTTTATACGGGAAAAACATACCTACTCCAGCATCTACGTCGGGAGTTATATCTTTGCTCACTCCACCGCCCCAACGTTCCAACATAACAATAGGAAAATCTATGTTTACATTCCCGACCAGGGGAACATTGAAGTCGTAAATTTCGTAACCGAGCCCAAAATCAAGGCCATCAAAACTTCCGGCGCCTATTGCCTTGAATTTGCTGTTTTTATTATTTATGGGAAGCAGGTTATCAATCAATAATTCTGATACTTCTCCGGTTTCAGGATCCTCGACAATAACTTCTCGATATCCCTTTTTCAATGCTTCTACTTTTTGTTTCAAATTCTCCGGAGTTATACCCTTATAAACAGGCGTCTTGCCTTTCATTTCTTCCCTGCCGATTTCTCTTTGTTCGGCTGTATAGCGAATAAACCAAACCCCGGCAAGAATGAACCCAGCAATAACCAGCCAAGTAGTGAAAGTCCAGTTATTAGTTATAAAATACCACCAGCCCTTCCATTTTTTCGGTTCGTCAGCCATTATTCACCTCTTATATCGTTTTAACAAAATCAATACCTGTATGCAGTTAAATTTCGCAAGTTCTTTTAATGTAATACTCAAAACTTCTTTAACCTGCGCGATACTTAAATTTATCTTCTTGCCCTCTTTTAGAGCAATAGCCTTTGCCAATTTGTTCAGATTTATTTTTTGCATGTAACCTCCCTACTCTAGTTTGAATAGTTTTCTTATCCATCTGCCAACATTTGCTTTCGCAGTTGGATTAGCGATAACCACAACCAACAGTGTCCACACTGCAACGAATACCAGAAATGTAAATCCGTTCATAATAATATCACCCCCTTATTTTTTGAATCCGTTGATTCTTCCAATGGCTTCAACGGCACTTGTTAAAGTTGTTGCTATCTTTCCCTGATTTTCCAAAACCTTTTCGTGTTCTTGCTTTTGGTAGCCGTGTGCTTCCGCAACCTGTCGCCTGAATTCAACAAGAGCATTGTTTTGATTATTAACGCTGGCGCTCATGGAAGTAAAAATACCAAACCACTTTTCCCGCTCATCGTTGTTGTTTTCTATTATTTTATTTGTTGTATTAAGAACCCACTTAATAACAAAAAACAGGATAAGAACAATAGCCCCGGATATTAAACCTATAAGACCAAACTGTTGCCATCCCATTACGCCTATCGTTTCCATAAATCACTTCCCATTCCCTCGTCATCAAACGAGAATCCCGTTCATATAGATGGTCTTGAATCCCTTACTATTTTCCCAAGAAGCGCAAGTCCTTGCTGAGCCGAACCCTTTGCCCTTGTATTCATAGATATAGCAAAAGTAACAATACTTCTATAAAACCCAAGAACATTCGATTTAATACCTTCGTGTAGAACAGTTTCCTCTCCTACTTTCTCGGCATAATCAAATTCTCCGTCTTCCCTGCCGACACTAATTGCCCCCGTGCCTGTTTCAAAATCAATCCACGCCTGCCATACTCCGTCAACATTAAGGATATTCAACTTATTAAGTAACGCATTAGTA
>JAHIZQ010000012.1 GCA_018814505.1 Candidatus Omnitrophota bacterium | reverse complement strand
ATAGTGAATCGAATAGATGAAACGTTTAAAAAATTGAAAGCTGAAAACAGAACCGCGTTTATTCCATATATAACAGCAGGAGATCCGGATATAGCTAGCACCAAAAAACTTGCTCTCATTTTAGCTTCTGCCGGGGCGGATATTATTGAACTTGGTATACCTTTTTCTGATCCATTGGCGGATGGGCCTACGATACAAAAAGCTGTTGAACGTGCTCTTAAGGCGGGGTGTTCGGTAAAGAAAGTTTTTAACACGGTTAAAGAGTTAAGAAATAGTATTCAAACTCCACTGGTTTTTATGACATATTATAATATCGTGTTTAATTATGGTATTGAAAAATTTGTTCGAGACGCTAAAGCCTCAGGAGCGGATGGTATTATTGTTCCGGATCTTCCGATGGAGGAATCTTGTGAACTTAAAACCATAGCGGATAAATACGAATTTGACGTTATAATGCTCACGGCGCCGACTACGCCGATAGAACGGTTTAAGAAAATTTCAAGTTTTTCAAAAGGGTTTGTTTACTATGTTTCAGTAACAGGAGTTACAGGCGCGCGTGATAACATTTCATGCAATTTGAAAAACGAAATAAAAAGTTTTAGAAAAGTGACAAACAAACCGTTATGTGTAGGGTTTGGTGTTTCGTCTGCTCTTCAGGCAAAAGATGTTGCTAAAACAACAGACGGAGTAATTGTGGGGAGTGCGATAATTAAAAAAATTGAAAAAAATATTCGAAATAAAACTAAAATGATGCGGGAAGTTAAAACTTTCGCGAGTGATATCGCCAAAGCTGTGCATGGCGGTTAGTTCGTATATCGCGTGTCGTATATGGTATGTCAATTTAGAGTTTTAGGCTAAGAGAAAGAGTACTTTTAGCCAGTCAAGTTGAGATTAGGATTTTTAGTCGATATACGACATACGAAACACATGATATGCAATATGTTTTACGGTATATGTCTAAAGGTGGCTTAAGGAATCAGCAAGGTAGAGGCTAAAATTATATGCGTATAATGGGATTGGATGTTGGAACAAAGAATATTGGGGTTGCTCTCGGTGACGAAACGTGTACAATCGCGCAGGCAAAAGGGGTCGTCAGGCGCGAAAAAGATAGCCAGGCTATAACATGTATTGTGGAAATCTTAGAGGAATTCGATGTGAAAGAAATAGTTGTCGGGTTACCAATTCATATGGATGGGAGAGAAGGACTGCGGGCGGAAGATAGTAAAAATTTCGCAAAAAAACTTCAAAAAAAAACAGGCTTGCCCGTTCATTTGTGGGATGAACGTTTGAGTACTAAAGAAATGGAAGATGTTTTGATCAAAGCTGATGTTTCTCGAAAAAAAAGAAAAAAAGTTATTGATAAACTCGCGGCTCAAATTATATTGCAGGGATATTTAGATTGCCGCCAAAACCGTTAAGGAAGAAAACTATGTATGAAAATTATAAAACAAAGAATGGTCTCAAGGTGTTGGCATCAAGAATGCCGCACATGAGTTCAATATCTCTTGGTATATGGATTGGTGTGGGTGGGCGTTATGAATCAAAGAAACAAAGCGGAATAAGCCATCTTGTGGAACATATGCTTTTTAAGGGAACTTATTTAAGAACCGCGAAAGAGCTTAAAGAAGCTATTGAAGGTGTTGGGGGAGCTTTTAATGGGTTTACGTCAGATGAAGTGACCTGTTATATGGTCAAAGTGCCTAGTGAATATGTGGAACTTGGGGTGGATATTTTATCGGATATGGTTTTAAACGCGAAATTTGAGCAGGAAGATCTTTTAAAAGAAAAGTATGTTGTTTGTGAAGAAATAAAAATGTATCGTGATCAGCCATCGGAACATGTGGTAGACGTATTAAATGAAATAATGTGGCCAAATAACGCGTTGGGTAGGCCTCTTACCGGAACTAGTGAAACCGTAAAAAAATTAACCATGGACGACCTTAAAAAGTTTAAAGAAACGTATTATCATCCCGCGAATATCGCGGTTGTCGCCGCAGGCAACGTTAATGTGAAAAAGTTTTTCAATTATGTGTCGGCAAAATTTGAAAAGATTCAAAAGAAACAAAATTTTTCTTTTGAATCACCAAAAATCAGGCAGAATAAAGTAAATTTTAAAGTGTGCCGGGAAAACATAAAACAGACGCATATTGCAATGGGGTTCCATGCGGAAGATCGTACTGAAAGGGAAAAGTTCGCGATAAAGCTTATGAATATAATTTTCGGAGGAAACATGTCGTCGCGTCTTTTTGAAGAATTACGTGAAAAATACGGGCTTTGTTACGATATATCCTCCTCCTATAAAAGGCATAGTGATAAGGGCGAGATTCATATACATGCGGGAGTAGATAGTAAAAAAGCAGTTCGTTCGGTTATTGCCATATTAGATGAAATAAAAAGAATAAGAGATTTGGGTGTTACGGAGGAGGAACTTCAGCGGGCTAAAAAATATACAAAAGGACAATTTTTACTTGCTATGGAAGCTACTTCATCAAGAATGTTGTGGCTTGGAGATAGAACTATAGTGCATAAGCGCATTCCTAAAGTTAAAGATGTAATAAAGAACATAGACGCGGTAAGGGTGGATGACATCGAAAAGGTTTGTAAAAATATTTTTAAACATTCTTTAGCTAATTTATCAATGGTAGGCAAACTTGCCGACAGCGAGAGGAAAAAAATAAAGAAAGAGTTAAATATGTTATGAAAGGAACTTTTCGCCTAACCAAAGTTCTGGGTATAGATGTATATGTGCATATTACTTTTTTTCTGCTTTTGGGGTTTTTCTTTTTATTTTTTGGAATTAAAGGCCTTGTTCTTATAGTAGGCATATTCTTTTTTGTGACTATTCATGAGCTTTGCCATAGTATAGTCGCGGCAAAGTTTGGGATAAAAGTAAAAAGTATAACACTTTTGCCTATTGGCGGAGTGGCTTCAATGCCGGAAATTCCGGCTAAACCTTATCAAGAGCTTCTGATATCGCTTGCCGGGCCATTGTCAAATATTTTAATAGTTGTTATTTTTTATTATCCGGTATATCTCTTGTTGGGAGAAGAAACTTTGCTATATCCTCTTAAAGTGATTACGGGTCAGGCTAAATATACCGGACAATTTAACGTTATAGCCCACATATACTGGATAAATCTTGTTCTTGCTGTTTTTAATATGATACCGGCTTTTCCGATGGATGGAGGCCGTGTCTTGCGCGCGGTTTTGTCTTATAAGATGGATCGAAAAAAAGCTACGCGTATAGCGGTTAAACTTGGGCATATATTCGCACTGATTTTCGCGTATTTGGGTATAGTATATGGAAATCTTTTTCTTTTACTTATCGCGGTTTTTATTTATATGGCGGCTACAAGCGAAGGATTACATGTGTCGGTTACCGAGACAATAAAGAATTATAGAGTGAAAGACATATTGCCTGAAAAGTATGTATATATTAACTGCCGTACATCGCTTACTAAGATTTTAGAACTGGTTTTTCATACACATCAGGAGGATTATCCTGTGCTTGAAGACGGTCGGTTAAAGGGGTTTGTTACTCGAAAAGAGATAGTTCGTACTATACATGAAAAAGGCAAAGATGTAACAGCGGATTATATTATGCGTAAAGATATTCCGACGGTAAAAATAACTGAAAAACTTCATGTTGTGCAGAAAATAATGCAAAGTTACGCTACGCACGCTCTGCCGGTTAAAAAAAATGGAGAAATAGTTGGAATTGTAACTTTAGATGATATAAATAGAGTTTATGTAATGATGAATGAAGATTAGGCGGCGTAGGGACAGGCCGCAAGTGCCTGTCCGTTATAAAAATGTACGTGAATCGTGGTACATGTTAACTGTCACGCAAAAAAAGGATTGATGACATGGAAGAAAGAGTTTTGATTGCGCCGAGTATTTTATCGGCAGATTTCAGTAAATTGAGAGAAGAAGTAAAATCAGTCGAAAAAGCAGGCGCTGATTGGCTTCACGTTGATGTTATGGACGGTCTTTTTGTCCCGAATATTACTATTGGGCCGCTTGTTGTTGCCTCCATAAGGCCGCATACAAAGTTATTTTTTGATGTACATTTAATGATTAATGACCCAATAAAGTATGTTGATCAGTTTGCATCCGCTGGCGCGGATTTGATAACGTTTCACGCGGAGGCATGCAATTCTCCTATGGATGTTATAAAGAAAATAAAAGATAATGGAAAAAAAGCAGGGATATCAATAAAACCGAAAAGTCCGGTTTCTCTTATCAGTAATTTGTATGAAGAGGTTGATCTGGTACTGGTTATGACGGTGGAACCTGGTTTTGGTGGGCAGTCTTTTAGGGAAGATTGTTTAACAAAAGTGTCGGAAATAAAAAAGAAATTCGCGGGATATATACAAGTTGATGGCGGGATAAACAAAGTTGTAGCGGTTAAGGCTAGAAACGCTCGAGCTAATGTTCTTGTGGCAGGTACTGCTGTTTTTGGAAGGGAAGATTACGCGGAAGCAATAAGGGAATTACGTGGTTAGCCGATTAATAATAAAAGGAGGCGAGAATGTCGAAAATAAAGTTTGGGACAGATGGATGGCGCGCAATAATAAGTGAAGATTTTACTTTTGAAAATGTAAAAGTAGTGGCCCAGGCAATAGCTGATTTTATCAAGGCCCAAAGAAAACCTATCTACAAGAAGAAAAAGATAGTTATCGGGTATGATACCCGGTTTCTTTCAGATAAGTATGCTGAAATAATGGCTGAAGTTTTGGCGGCAAATGGAATAAAGGTTATTTTATCGGATAAACCAAGCCCGACGCCCGCGGTATGTGTTTACATCAAAGATAAAAAATTGACGGGTGGAATAATGGTAACCGCCAGCCATAATCCCGCGCCGTATAACGGTATAAAGTATAAGGGGTTTTTTGCGGGATCAGCCGGTAGTGATATTATTGATGCTATTGAAGAAAAGCTTAATGAAAAAGATGTAAAATTTTTGGATTTTAAGACGTGTCTGAAAAAGAGTATGATTAAGGTGGAAGACATTGTCAGCGCGCAATTGGATTCTGTTAAAAAGTACGCTGATATGAAAAAACTTAAAAAAGCTAAGCTCAAAGTGCTCATAGATTCAATGAATGGGACAGGTGGCAAATACCTTCAAGACATATTAAAAAATTCTAGTATAAAAATGGATTTTATGTATTCGGAAGTTAATCCGGGTTTTAATGGTCGGGCTCCGGAACCAAATGAAAAGCATTTGAAGGAGCTTATGCGAAAGGTTAAAAAAGGAAAATATGATTTAGGAGTCGCGACAGACGGAGATTCAGACAGAGTGGCGATTGTGGATGAAAATGGTGAAATTTTGTCGGGTCATAAAGTTATGGCGCTTTTGCTTTTACATTTTCTGCAAAATAGGAAACAAAAAGGCGGAGTTATTCAAACAATATGCGGAACAGGGCTCATTACTAAGATTTGTAAAGAGTACGATCTTAAAGAATATGAAACTTCTGTTGGATTTAAGTATATTTGTGATATGATGGTGAGAAAAAATATACTTATTGGCGGCGAAGAAACCGGAGGAATAGGATTTAAAGGATATGTTCCGGAACGGGACGGTTTTCTTTCCGCTCTTTTAATTATGGAACTGATTGTTTCCCAAAAGAAACCGTTAAGTAAAATTGTACTGGAAATGAACAAAAAGTACGGTAACTATGTAT